>NZ_JBPFDQ010000122.1:0-12136 GCF_059415045.1 Ferdinandcohnia sp. SAFN-114
AGTAAGTAAAGCACTTAGAGTCCCCAGTATGTAGTGTATTAAATGAGGTAATAAATCAGTTAAATTACTACAGAAACCTAACGGAGTGTACCATAAACAAGGAGGAAAAGTCTTGGCAAGCGATAAACAAAAGCTTTCTGACACAATTGATTCAGCATTTGCAGCGTTAAAACAGGACCTAATGTACTTTTACGACAAGGATCCTGAGTATGCAAAAAAAATGGTAGAATGGTTCCATGAAATGGGTGTAAAAAATAAAATCATCCACTCCTTCAAGAATAATGTCAGCAAACCCGACAAAGAAATGGCTCGTCGAAGGCGATCAAAGGTATATTATATCGATTTCGGAGTGAATGTGGGGTCAGAGTTCAATTATCCCCATTTCTGTGTAGTGGTAGCTGAATTTAAATACACCGCTGTTGTAGTACCTTTATCAAGTGTAAAAGATGCAGATGAAGGTGGTTGGAAAAATGATGAGGAAAATCTATACATTGAAATAGGAGAGGTTGAAGGATTCCCGAATGAAACAAAGGACTGTTACGCTGTTGTAAGTAAAATTCAGGAAGTAAGCAAACAGCGTTTAAGTGATTATCGTATCCCTGGAACGAAGCAGTTTGTTCCTCTCAAACTTAATGATACTCAAATGGATAAAGTGGATAAAGGTATCATTAAAATGTGCACAAAATAGCTGAGTTTTTTCCACATACTTACCCAAAAAACAGTAATTCCAGAAAAAATCTTGTTTTTTTAGGAATAATCTCTTATAATTAGGATAGTAATAAAACAAGGCCCTTGCGCCGACTTGAATTTCAAAGGCTATACGCCGACTTGAAAAGGCCTTTTGCGCCGACTCGAATTAAATTTACGAAACCACCTCATTATTACTGAGGTGGTTTTTTTGTCCTCTTTTTTCTTATCTTGAAATACTTAAGCCCTTAAAGGGCTATTTAAGACAGGAAAGGTTCTCAATGCACTTCCTTTAGATAAGTTACGAGATTAGGATTGTTCCTCCCACTATAACCTCTATAGCATTAGACCCTCTTCCTTTACTCTCTTTCCATTGCTTAAGTAATGACTATTAGTCATTTTTTTGGTAACCGGTAGACGTTCGGAAGGTATTCTGAAAAATATAGATAGTTTATAATAAAGGATTAAAGGTGGTCTACATACATATCAGCGATAAAGACAGGTTTATTCAGATAAAATATTTCGTATGAATAAATTAGAGTAAATATTGGAACGTTGCGTTGTTCAGCAGGAATACTTAAGTATGATTTGCTGACGCATCCTAAAAAATATCATGCGTCTATGAAGATAGACGTTTTTTGGGTCCTAGCTAACCAATCAAATTCTTAATAGAAAAGGGGAACCCCATCGTGACAAAAAAGGTACCATTAACGGATGAAATTGTATTTACTGTTGCAGATCTAGTAGATGATGCTCAACAGCCAACAAGAGAGCCAAGTCATTCAGAAATTGAATTTCAAATAAATCGATATAACTTGCAAAAAGGCGATCCAAGAAGTCAGGGATTAACAGTAGGCAAAGCGAAAAGAATTAGAGCAGTATTAAGTTGGGCAATGGAAACAGATCATGAAGCAGGAGAAAAGCTTGTAGCATCCTTAATTTCCTTGATTAAAGCAAGAGGGGGATTCAGAGAAACATCTAAAAATTATGTTGGAAAAGAAGCGATTATAAATGCACAAGTAGCTTTTAAAGAGGAAGGATTTGATTTAAGTAAAGAGGGAGATTTACGAGTCCTTGTCCTAGATAACTTATCTGATTTGGAAAAAGAAGATGCATTGAGGGCTTACATTAGAAGAGCAAAAAAGGGGGCAGAAGACGCGGCTTTATTAGCTGGAACTGGAAAAGACCTTTTGGAAGCTGTATCAGCTTTTATTTTAACTAAATTGTGGGGGGACTATCCTCAGACTTCGAACTTTCCTACATTGTTAGGACAAACGTTTACTGCTCTTGGATTAATCACGTCTAAACAAAACAATAATCAATCCAACAGAAAAGCACATCAAAGGTTCGAGGCGAGTTTATATGAGTTAGGATGTTCTGTAAACATGTTACGAAATAAGGAAGGTACGGGGCATGGTCGTCCATTTTTACCAACATTAACGGAAGGTGAAGCAAAGGCAGCTGTTGAAAGTATGGGAATGATATCAGAGTTTCTTATGAATAAATTGAAGAACGTTCAATAATTTTTCCCTCTATTTCTGTTTGTTTTCGTATATATTTGTTTTTTGTCTAAACTAACATAAAATATTATTACATTACGCACTTGCGTAGAATATGCTGCGTTCTGTATTTATGTAAATGCCCCGAAAACTCTGTTTGCAGGTTTTTTACTTTATTCCGTAAAAACCTTTCATAAACCTAGAAAAAAGCGTTCTTCAAGCTGGAGAGCGTTTTTTAACATATGTGCAACATTCATTTTCATTTGGAATTTCATTAAACTGACATTTTATCTAAAAAAAGAAACTACACTTGACAAAATTAACTAAAAAAGTAAAAATAATTTACATACAGGATTAAATTGGAATGTGGGAGAGTGAAATCTTTGAACAGCATTATAGAAAAAGAATTCTCATTAAATAAAAAGATTTACGAGTTGCTTTTTAATGGCATTAAAAATGGCTTGAAAGATTTTTATGATCAAAAAGAGCAAAGTAAATGGCCGTTCATTAATTATCCTACAGCAAAGATTACACACCCATGGGTAAGAATTGTTTGTATAAACAATGCAATTATTCAGCTTGTAAAGGAAAATCCTGAACTCGGAATTAGATGGGATATAGAATCTATCGGATCTTATCAATACATTATTTTGACACTTGAAAAAGAAAACATAAAGATGACAATTAGTTCTGTTGAAAATGCAGGTGACCTTCCAAATGAGAGTGAGTATAGAGCTGACTTAGCAATTGGGAATGACCGATTAAATCCGCAGCAGACATTATTCGAAATATCATTCGATAAATCGTTACCAAAAGCATTAACCCTAACGTATAACGGAAAAAATGGAGCAACTCCTGAATTTGTTCGATTAGGTGCAACAACTTCCAATCAGGATATGTGGATTTACCAGTTAGATATTGTGGAAGCAATACATACTATTACATCAGAGACACAACAAGAGGAATCATCTGTATCAGCATTACCGTTTAAAGAAGATGTACAAAAACCTACTGTTAAACTAAAAGTTGATATTCAAAGTGATACAGATGAAGAGGACATTCCACTTCCTTTCAAAAAGAAGCGCGAGGATGAGGCTAAATAACCTTTTGTTAATGCAAGTCAAAAGGAGTTATGAAAAAATGAGTTCTTTAAATATATTTAGTCCTAAACGATTAAAAGAGGCTAGGATGTCACGAGGTATGACAATTACAGAATTAGCTGAAAAGGTGGGTGTGACAAAACAGGCTATATCACAGTATGAATTAGGTCAATCCAGCCCAAAAGCTGAAACGTTAATGTACTTGGTTAATACTTTGGATTTTCCTAAAGTCTACTTTTACGGTCAGGATGAAGAAGAAGCAACTGGGAATACGTTTTTCAGAGCTTCTTCTAGAACATCTCAAAAACTAAAAGAAATGCAACGAATTCGAGTAAAATGGGTTGCGAAGATTCATTCTTATTTAGAACAATTTATTGACTTTCCCAAGTTAAACCTTCCTGATACAACAAGGTTTGAAGATAACGAATGGGACATTTTAACGATAGAGGAACTAGCAATTTTGACAAGAAATTATTGGGGATTAGGAGATAAGCCTATTTCAAATATGGTAAATTTGCTCGAGAAAAATGGTATTGTGGTTACCGCACTTGAAATAAATGACAATAAGATTGATGCGTTTTGTCAGACTAGGGAGAAACGTACGATTATCATTCTGGGAGATGATAAAAAATCTGCTGCAAGGAGAAATTTCGATTGTGCCCATGAACTAGGACACTTGTTAATGCATCATCACATAATTGATGATCAAGAGCAATTATCTAGAGAAGAATTTAAACGTATGGAGGCCCAAGCTGATCGTTTTGCTTCTGCGTTCTTATTGCCGAAAGAAGCATTTATAAAAATGGTGGTATCACCTAAATTAGAACATTTTAGAGACTTAAAAAAGTATTGGAAAGTATCTATGGCAGCTATGATTCGTAGATGTTATGACTTAGGCTATATTAGTGAAAATCAATATACTTATCTTAATAAACAAATGGCTTTCCGGAAAATGAAGAAGAAAGAACCTCTTGACGACGTATTAAAAGTACCTTCCCCTACTTTATTATCAAGAGCTATTGAATTGATTTTAGAACACGGACTGAAGACTGAAGAACAGCTAATTATTGATTTGCAGCTATCACAGAAAGATATAGAAATGCTTTCTACCCTAAAGCCAGGGAGGTTAAATCCCAAAGTTAGAAACATTAATGATCAAGTGGTAACTATTAGTATAAAAGAAAAAGATTAGAGATTTTTTGATACGGGTAGCAGATATTTTCTTACTGGCAATGGAGAGAGGGGTTATTTTGGGTATACCTGCAATACTATCGGTAGTAACTTTTTTAATAGGAATCGTTGTGAGTGGAAAAGCTTTATTATCCAAGTCTGAACTGGAACAAGTATTCCTAACTCATGAACAGAAAATTAAAATGTATTATTATAAACTGTTCGGCTTATCAGGATTAATTGCATTTCTTGTAGGAGATCTTTATGTTTTGTGGAGCTTAACTATAAATAAGAAAACAGCAGAAACTGCTAACTGGAGTTTTGCATTTGCACTAGTATTTGTCATATTTATTTGTGGTTTGATATCTTTAGGAACCATAGAGAAAATAGTCCAGAATTTTTTCATAAAACATCATTTTAAATATAAAGTAAACCTAATAGATTATGGGGAAGTGTATATTCTTAGGATGATGAATGCGGAAATTTGTATATGTTCTAAAGATCCTAATGCAAATTTTATTAGGAATAATGTGGAGTCAGTACTTGTTAAGTTAGATGATTTAATTCAAACACCGCTTATTAAGGAAAAAATTGATAAACCTCATAAGTCTTTTTGGCAAAAAGTATTTGAATAAGTTAATTGCTTACTTAATTAATCTAATCTCTGGATTGTTCTTACATACATATAATTTATTTATAAATGAAATAAAGGGCTGTCCGAAAAGTCTTTGAAATGTGACTTTTGAGGAAAGCTCCTTTTTTGATTTAAAATTATTTTTCTTTCCATTCTAGGTCTTCATTTTCGATAACTTCTTTTAATAAATTATCACCAGTAATTTTATAGAATTCGTCTCCAATTTGAGCATTACCATCACCAAATACAATACCTTTATTACCTTTGTTTGTAGTTAAAAACAGGTTATATTCAGTGCCAGGTAGAAGTTTACTTTTTCTTTTGAGTTTCATTTCGGAGGGCTCTTCTAAGATTCTATTGATTGCATTTTCATCTGTAATTGTAGCTGATTTACGAACATAACCTTCATCCTCGTTGTTGACTCGCCAATCGATTTCAATGGAAGTTACTTTTTCATCCTCGTCTAACATTAATGATATAGCCTCTTGGTAATTGGTAGTATTGTTGATTTGAATAAAGGTGAAAATTGCGACAACAATAACTATAAGGAGTGGTAATGCAATTAGGATTTTTTTCAAAGTGAATTCCTCCTGTTTTCTAGGATACTATTACTTTTTTATATCATATTTAGGAGGAAATGGAAATCCCAAGTGTGTTGTATACTTGGGATTTCCTATTTTTATAGAGTCATCCATACACCACTTGCAGTTTGTACTCTTTTAACAACATATGTGCCGCTGATACTTCCGCTAGAAGGACCTTGGATAAAACGAATTTTTTTGCCATCAGACATTGTATCTTCGAGAAAAAGAAATTCGATTTCGGCTGCTTTGTAATTGTTGTTTCTTAAGAAAGGTAAAATATCGTATGTTAATATTCGAGCTCCTCCAAAAACGACATCGGCTCTTCGTCCTCTTTCAGAGGAAGCGATGTGTTCCATAATATCCCACAATGTATATCCGATACTTAACTTAGCTACCCCTAAGGCACCAAAAAGAATGGACAGAGCAGTTCCAGAGATTGGATTGAATAAGTTTTGTGCAAGAGTAGAACTAAGTTTTGAACGGAAAGTGTCGTAAGCCGCGAACTGGGCATCATAAATTTCTTGAAACTGTGCTAATGTTCCTGTGATTCGAGCTGTATATTCTGTTGAGCGTACATAACTTGCCATAAATTAAACATCTCCTTGTTTTTTAAAAATTTTTTGATTAAAGAGTAATCTCCAAGTAAAAACCTGCGCAGTTTTGTTTTGACTTGATGTTATATAAAGAGGGAACAAAGGAAAGAAAACAACCATTTTGCAAAAAAATTATAATTTTTTGTTCATGAATTGTTGCAGTTGTGAAATTGAATCTGTTAAACTATCAATTTTTTTCTCAAAACGCATTAACAAATAAAGAGCAATAACCACTGGAAAGCCAAAATTTCCAAGTATACCGACAATTTGGGGGACATCCATTTAAAACACCTCCTTTTTAATTAAAGTGAAAAACAGGGGTTATAAACAACCACAAGCAAAGAAAAACGAACTAACCAGAGGTTAGCTCGCTGTGCGATTTTTATTGAAATTTTTATAGAAATCTTTAAACGTTGGAGGGGTTTCGATTTTTTCGAGATAAACAGCTTCAACAACTTTTAATTTAATCTCTTGCTCTAAATCATCGCGTTCATTTTTATGAGTATTTAATAATGATTTCTTTATTTTCGGAGTCATTATAAATAACGCCTCAGCTAAAATTTCTTTCACATCGATATTTTGATATTTCATCTATGATTCTCCTCTTTGTATGCTGTTATTATTTTTGAAAGGGCTTTTCTTTTTATTTTCCCTATGTTTTGCGGTGTATCTCCGTAAAGCTTGGATACGTCGATCTGTTTCATTTGGTCAATGATAGTAAATTTTAAAACTTCTAGTTCTTTTTTAGTTAATTTATTGAGGGTTTTATATAGAACATCGTCTTCTACTAAATCAAAAATAGAAGGATTGCTTTCAGTTATAGGTATAAAAGTTTGGTTTTGATTATTGATTAGATATTCCATCATACTTGTGGAATTGCTTTCTTCATTATTTATAGGCTTGTCTAAGAGCAAGAGGAACCGGTTTTTTTGTGCCCTTCTTTGTTTATCAAAATCATTTGAATAATGATAAGAAAGGGTAGAGATGTATTTGATAAGTCTGTATAAGAAAAAGTGTTTAGAAAAACGCTTGTCCAACTCTAACGAAGCTTCCTCTGAACCTTGAACAACAGATTGTTCTAAAAGCAATGCATTTTCAGGTTCGTTCAAAAAACTTTTTACGATTGGTTCGGATAAAAATTCAGCATTTTGGTTCTTATATTCCCTTAAACTTTTGTAATTTTTAGTCAATAAAACCACCTCCTGATTATAAAGTGATTTAAGGAAGAAAAAAACAACCAAAAACAGAACGTTTGTTCCTATATTTTAGCATATTTTCTCCATAATAGGTGTACCGCCAACATTTTGTAAATGTTGTACACTAAGCAAAATTCAACACGAAAAATGCCAAATACCTATACGTTAAGGAATTTGGCTTCAGTTAGGTGTAGCGCTAGGATTTTGACAATTTACAATATTAAAAGGATAAAATCTACTATATCAAGGTTTTTGAAGTTTGTATCATTAAGGTCTAATCTATTAAGATACTTTTCCATGTCAATTATGGATAATGATTGGTAAATGCATGAATTTACTTTTAAAAATACATTTTTTCAAACTTTTCATAGAATTTCGTCTGATTCATTAATATCTAAAAAAATCATACATTCATTTCGAACATGAATAAGGTACAATAAAACTAGCAATCTAACTATCGATAAACCATATTATCAATAATTAGAAAGGAAGAAAAATCCATGACTCTAGAATTGAAAAAGTTGGAAACAACATCCCTTTCCACTGAAATTTTAGAATTGCAGAAAGAAGCAAAAAATCACTTAGTCAATTCAAAATCTGAAAATACAAAAAGAGCATATCAAAATGATTGGAAACAATTTTCCAATTGGTGTGAGAAGAACGGATTACAGGAACTACCTGCAGATCCTGAAACGCTCGTTTACTATATCACATTTTTAGGAAGAAAATTTAAAGCTTCCTCCATTAAAAGGAAAATGGCTGCTATCTCTCAACGTCATGAAACTGCTGGTTATCCAAGCCCCACCAAAACGGCTCTTGTGAAAGGTGTATGGGATGGAATTCAACGAAAGATTGGAATTAAGGAAGTAGGAAAGGATGCACTTTGGCTTGAGGAACTTAGGCAAGTTGTTCAGGCCATTCCCCAGAACAAACTAATCGGAGTACGGAATCGATTCATGTTAGTTATCGGATGGGCTGGAGCTTTACGAAGAAGTGAATTGGTTCAGTTAAATATCGAAGATATCTCAATTACTCGCGATGGATTAATCCTTCATTTAAATAGAAGTAAAACGGATCAAAAAGGGGAGGGGCAAGAGATTGCACTTCCATACGGAAGTAACCCACTTACGTGCCCCGTTCGTAGTTATGAAGATTGGTTGACTACATCCAGCATTTCTGAAGGTCCGGTTTTTCGACGTATTGATCGACATGGGAATATTATGGGAAGGTTAACTCCTCAATCGGTACGGTTGATTGTAAAGGATTGTTGCGAAAAAGTAGGATTGAACCCAGATAGATATGGAGCTCATAGCTTAAGAAGCGGATTTTGTAGTACAGCTGCGAAGGCAGGAAAACCAGAGCATCAAATTATGAGGCAGACCAGGCATAAACGAAGTGATTCGTTACAAAGATACATAAAAAAGGCAAATTTATTTGAGGATAATGCAGCAAGTGGTATTGGTTTATAATAAAGGTCACAAAATTATAAAAAATTACAAGGCCGTAGATAGACGGTCTTTTTATTTGGGAGTTTATTCACGTTCAAAATTTAGAAACCGGAAACATATATTAAACAAAGAATAATTGGGTTTATTTTCACGATTCAATTCCACTTAGTTTGTGAATCTCGGTATTCCCGAATATAAAAGATCACCCTCTTTTTAAAGTCCCTTTTAAGTACTCTGATATAGTTTTTTAATAAACAAAAAAAGTCGAATTCGCCTATTAAAAATGAAGGAGAAATACTCAGAATAAATTTGTGACATAATAAAAAATGTTTAGAAAACGCTACATTTTGTAACGAGATATCTTGAAGGAACTTAAAGTTAAGGCAAAAAAACACTAGAATCTGAAATACTTTAATCCCATAATAAAAGGGGCTTCCCCTTTTAGGTATAGCCCCAATTTTTTAAGTGATTTTGCAATAGTATAGTTATAGAGTTTAACCCGGTTAGACGTGTTGTTTACCCCATGCTCTTACCATTTTATATACAGCTATTATCACTGTGTAATAACTCTTCCTTCTTTATAGACATATGCGTAGTGATTATTTGCTTTAGATACACTAAACTTTACAGTTGCGAATTGCTTAATCCCGATGTCTACTCCACCATTGGAAGTAGTAGTGCCGTAATCATAGAAATCTCCATTTACAATCCAAAAAATTCTTGCTGCAGTTTCTAGGTTAGAATATACAGTGCCACTATATTGTTTAGAGTATCCATAATAATCTCTATTCATGCCGACATTTAAGATTTTAACAATCCCCCAATAACCGCCTCCTTCACTTGTTTGAACATAAAATCTTAAAGAAGGTTTATAAAAAGAATTAACCGTAAATTGGGCACTTATTGTACGATATGTAGCTGCAGTTACTACTGCGTCCAATGAACTTGCAGAAAGAGAACTACCAAACTTTGATTGATTTGGTGCAAAACTTGCTTTAATTTGGTTTGCTGCTTCCGATTTAGTGATGCCTTCATTAATAGAAATTTCATTCACCAATTCATCAAAAGTTAGCACTTCACTAATTTCTGTATTTGAATCTGGATTCAATACATTTGTTTCACCAATAATAGTTCCATCGCTATTACTTTCCACTTCATTTGCAAAAGCGCCTTGTGAAAACATAAAAATAGAACCTAAGACTACAAGAGTTACAAAAATTTGCTTAAATGTCAAAAACATCCCTTCTTTCTAAAAATTTACTTTTATTATAATCTATCAAAAAATGGAAAACAAGTATAATTTAAAATATTATGAATTTTTAGTAGATTAATATTTTTTGTTCTTTTGAACCGTTTTATTATTATTTATCGTCTATAGGATAGAGGTTATTTAGGAGGAGTATGATAAATGCAGCCAATCCGCAGAGAAAATTACAGCTCTGATGAAGAATTACTGGAAAATCTTATTAATTTATACGCAGAAAGCATTAAAAAATTATTATTTACTTATGTACAAGATTGGACAATTGCAGACGACTTAGCACAGGAAACCTTTATTTCTTGCTATAAGAGTCTTAAGCATTTTCGGGAAGATAGCTCATATAAAACTTGGCTATATAAAATCGCAATAAATAAATATAAAGATTATACAAGGAGTAAATGGTATAAATTGGGGTTTATACTCGAATTTTTTAAAGAAAAGGATACTATTCGAGTTAGCTCAGTAGAAGAAAGTCTAATTGGAAAAGAAGATGCGATGTTTCTATCCCAAAGCGTTTTATCCTTGCCACCTATCTATAGAGAGGTCATCATTCTTTATTTCTATGAGGACTTAAACTTACATGAGATTGAAGAGATAACTGGTGTCAAACAAGAAACTTTAAAAACCCGTTTACGTCGTGCGAAAGATCGTCTACGAAAAGTTATGGGAGGAGACGTTTAATGGACAAAACATTAATGAAATTAAAAAATTGTTTGGATGATACTATTCTAAAGTATGGAAAATTGTCTACTGATGATAAGAAAAGGTTATATAATGCTAGTATCAATCATGGTCGGTACAAAAAACGAGACTATTTTCCCAAAATTGCATCAGTCATCTTAGTTTTGACCTTTTCAATAGTTTTTGGTAATTTCATTATTCAAAATTTAAAAAGTGATATTACAGACACAAACAATGTAGAAACTACTCAATTATTGACCCCGAATAGTCAAATGATGTCTGAGCTTAAAATCGGTGTTGTGGGTAAATCACCCGAAGTAGAAGAAACAAATGTACAGTTTGAAGAAATTGATTTAAACGAAATAACTAAAATGGATTTAAGAGTCAAATACGACGGAATTATTATAATGAAGGATTTCTTATCAGAAGCAGCCCAGCCTCAATATGCTGAAATCTATAAAACTTCTGGTGTTCCTTTCTTTTTCATTCAGTCTGAAAAATCTTATTTACCATTCACTGAAGAAGAAATTGAATATGATGGATTTCCAGATTCAAATACGCAAGATTATGCAACAGGTTATTATCAAAACGGAGATAATACAGAATTTTGGGGATTTGGTCTCTACAACGATAAACAAACAGATAAAAATGTAAAAGACGTGTACACAAGAATTTTCAAAACGATTTCTAACATTGAAGATAAATAATTAGCCCTTCCATTCTAATTACTTTATTAATAACCTCAAGCAGGGGCCCTTATTGGGGCAAATCATTACTAAATTTTTTAATTACTTCTATACACTAAATTTTGCACAGGACTTATCCGGTGAGGAACAAATTGAATGGTTTAATGTATTGAACCTAGCTGGAAGGCGAGTTCCTGAAATCCAAATGAAGCTTACTCGTTTACAAATAAAAAGATTGGATTTTTATAAATAATATGCGAATATTTTCCTAGATAAGTTAGAGCTTGTCGGATACGATCATTTGTTTATTCAAAAAAACACAGAGGTTTCCGTCCCTTTAGCCACATTAAAACCAGCTTTTGAAATTATTCTTGGTAAAAAACAACACTTGCCCAATTACAGTCCTATTCCAACATGCAAAAGAAAATGTTATCAGTGATATGGACATAGATGATCTAAGAAAGTGTTTTGAAATGATTTTAAACGGTTTAGATAGAGCTTTGAATTTTATTAATGAAAATAATGATACTATGTCAAGAAAATAGACACAGATTTTTCTACCGCGCTTTCGCTTGGTAGCCTTCATAAAAAAGTTTA
>NZ_JBPFDQ010000123.1:0-12068 GCF_059415045.1 Ferdinandcohnia sp. SAFN-114
CAAATTAATGAAAAAGTGTTAAATTTAATATGGATAGGTGTTTTATATATGTCTCATTTGGCTAGGTCAGTTCAATAAGTAGCCTTCCTTCTTATTCTTTAATTGGCTCTGGATTAAGAGCACCATGTTTAATGATACTAATTAAATAGCCAATTACACCACCGACTATTGCTGGTACAATCCAGCCTAATCCAACTGAATATAATGGAAGAACTGATGCTAAGAAGTCATTTAAAGCAGCAATTTTAACACCTGCTGCATTTAATCCATCATTAATGCTTAGGATCAATGTAACTAAAATACTAACTTGATATACTTCCTTACGTCCCTTGAATAGAGGGTGTAAGAATGTTAATGCCATCAAGCAAATCGCTAATGGATATAAAGCAACCAAAACTGGTATAGAAAAACTAATAATTGTACTTAAACCGAAGTTTGAAATCACAGCACTAAATAATGTAAAGACAACTGCCCACTTCTTATAAGAAAGAGCAGGAATTAATTTTGTGAAATAAGAAGCACAAGATGTAATAAGTCCAATACTTGTTGTTAAACATGCTGCGATAACAATTACTGCAAGAATAACTTTCCCATACCATCCAAAGAAATGTTGAGAAGCAGCTGCTAATATTGCTCCACCATTATCTAACATTCCAAGACCTTCTACACTTGTTGCACCTAAGAATGCAAGTGAAGAATAAATAACTGCTAGTAAAACACCTGCTACTAATGCAACTTTACCTGTTGAAAGCATGATTTGTTTTTTAGAAGTTGCTCCACGTTGCTTCATAATGTTAATAATGATAATTCCAAATACAAACGCTGCAAGTGCATCCATTGTGTTATACCCTTCTTGGAAACCTTTAAAGAAGCTATTTGACATATAGGTTTCTGTAGGCTCTTGAATCGCACCAATCGGATTCACGAATGCCGCTATAATAAGAATAGCAATTACGATTAATAGTATCGGTGTTAACATTTTCCCAACAATATCAACAATCTTACTAGACTTTAAAGAAAAGAATAGTGTTACCCCAAAGAACACAATTGTAAATAGGAATAACGGAAGATAGCTGCTTTGATTTTCTAGGAATGGAACAATCCCAATTTCATAAGCAACTGTATTCGTTCTTGGAATTGCAAAGAAAGGACCAATTGTTAAATATAATGCAACAGTAAAGAAAATACCATAAATAGGATTAACTCGTCCCGCTAACGACTCCAAATCACTTTTACCTGAGAATGCTAATGCTAGTATACAAAGAACAGGTAATCCTACTCCTGTAATGATGAAACCAAGATTGGCTGTAAAAACATTATCTCCAGCTAACTGACCTAATTGTACGGGGAAGATTAAATTCCCTGCTCCAAAGAATAATGCAAACAACATAAATCCGACTGCAATTACATTGCTAAATGAATCTCTCGCTGACATATCTATTCCTCCTAAAACACTCTAGACACCTAATTATCCGATAACTTCTAGAGCATAAAAAATTATACTAGTAAACT
This sequence comes from Ferdinandcohnia sp. SAFN-114, assembly GCF_059415045.1. Taxonomy (NCBI): domain Bacteria; kingdom Bacillati; phylum Bacillota; class Bacilli; order Caryophanales; family Bacillaceae; genus Ferdinandcohnia; species Ferdinandcohnia sp. SAFN-114. The sequence continues at coordinate 1,513 of NZ_JBPFDQ010000123.1, forward strand.
CACTTGCTTACAAATCTAATCTTGATAGGAACTAATATATCACACAAAAAATTCAAAAGCAACACTTTTCAGAAAATAAAATTATATCAAAATACTTTTAATAATAAATGTAAGTACTGGTATTTAGTTCCACTGTACTAGCATAATCTATCATTTGAACGATATTTTCTTCATAAAACGATTACTTGTAATAATGGCTACTTTATAACGATTCAGTACTTGTTTTATCGAATAAGAACCTTTTACTTAGAACAAATTAATAAAAACTTATTACCAGAAGGGTTGTTATCGATGTTAAAAAACGGCATCAGGCTTTTTATTGTTTTATGCTCGGTAGTAGCTGCAGTGCTACTTCCAAAGAAATCGTATATAAAATACTTACCTGTTTCCTTATTCTCATCTAGTATTATTATGTTTGAAATCTTCTATTTTACCGTACACAAGCTCTGGAAAGTAAAAGGTAGTGTTGGGGCAATGGTTTGTGACACCTGTATATTAATAATAGGCCCTTATTTTTTTGCGAATTACTGGGTGTTTAATCTTTCAAAAGGAAAGTTTCTGCCATATACCTTCATCAATCTTGTCGCTGATTGGATTTACGCATACCCAATTATTTCATTACTAAGACAGCTAAAATTTTTCAAATTAAAAATTAGTTCTGCTAAGTTCTTTACCTTAATTTTTTCTAATGCTTTAATGAACTATATCTTCCACAAATTTTATGAAAAATGCATTGCACCAAAGCATTCGAAAAATCACCTAGAATTTGGCGAAGCCGACTTTTACTAATAAATCCACACAAAAAAGGGACCATTTAATTCACTGAATTAAATGGTCCCTTTTTAATAATACACTTAAAAATAATACATTTTAACGTGTTACTTCACTACAGTATCGGCCCCACCTTCGCCAAATACCACGATGACCACACATGTCATCCACCTGACTTTATTATAGTTGATAGCGCTTTCATTTTCAATCAAAACCTTTCCCTAAGATTCGACAAAATCGTTGGAATCATCTACCTGCATCAACCCGTTTGTAGCTTCTTGTTTTTGATGGCTTGTCTATCCTTGTACCACTGAAAGGTCCATATTGAAAATCCAAGCCATGTAGCACTTGCAAAATATCCACCGATAATATCGGTTGGATAATGGACTCCTAAATATATTCGACTGATCCCAATCCCCACTATCATTATTCCACTAGATATGAGTAGTACCATTCTCCCCCACACGACTGGAATATGGCGCCATAACAGGAATGTGAAGATACCGTAAAATGTGAAGGCATTCATCGCATGACCACTCGGAAAGCTATAACCCGAGATTTCAATTAATCTGCGGAATTCTGGTCTTGCCCTTTCAAATAGTTCTTTTAGTAAGATGTTTAAGAGTGGCGAACCAACCATCACGCCTATAAACAAAACCAACTCATGACGATGCTTCAATACTTTATAGAGGAAATACAAAATAAGAAGGGATAAAACAACGACGACTGGTGCAGACCCGATTAATGAAAGGAACTTCATCAGCGCGGTAAGTCTGGCTGATTCCATCCCCTGAACTAAATCAATCACACGCCTATCAATAAGGAGCACATCATGGACATGAACAAAGTAGGCCAAAGTCCCAAACACAATAATTGATGAAAAACAAAAAATAACGGCAACTGATAGCGGTTTTCTTATGTTCATTAGCGTCACACTCTCTCTAGTTTGATCACTTGCTTTTAGGAATTTATTTACTTTAAAAAAAATTTGCAAAATGGGTATTCCTCACTATGACGTAGGGTGTGCTAAAATAGAAGAACCTATTATAGTAAAAGGTTGTGTGTGGATGAGACGAATGCTTGCGATAAGCGATATTCATGGTGATTTAGATAAATTTGAACGGCTTTTAGAACTAGTAAAATACAATGATCAGGCAGACCAACTTTTGTTGTTGGGAGACTATGTTGATCGAGGACCACACTCAAGGGCTGTTTTAGATAGAGTAATTGAGTTACGGGACAAAGGAGCTATTGCGTTGATAGGCAATCATGAAAAGATGATGATGGAGGCTTTCCGCGCTGATTCAATGAGTGTCAAACGATGGTTTTACAATGGCGGGATAAAAACTTTACAAAACTACGGTTATCACATTGAAAAGGATGATGCGAAGTATTGGTACACCACGGAGGAAATGCCTAATCTTCTTCAAATAAACAAAGAAATTCAGCAGCATTTAGAAATTTTAAAGGAATTTCCATATTATTATGAAACAGATACTCATATTTTTGTTCATGCAGGGGTTCATCCTGAAACACCACTAGAATCAACTGACCCCCATTTATTAGTCTGGATTCGCGAGGAATTTCACAATGGCTACATGGGACATAAGACTGTTGTTTTTGGTCATACACCTACCAAATATCTACATAAGAGTAATGAAGTTTATTTCGGAAAAAATAACATCATTGGTATTGATGGTGGCTGTGCATACGGAGGGAGACTTTACTGCCTTGATGCTACCAATTCGCAGATTTATTATGTCGAATGAATACACAGGGCAGTTCTACAGTTTAAGAAATTAGAACCGCCCCAAAACTAGCTTTATGCTTCTTTACTAATCAACGCTTAGCAACAATTTTTTAGAAAAGATTCTTTTAAAAGAGTAACCTGTCTTTCTAGTAAAAGTACACTGGTTACTCAGTTTTGATTTTTATTTATCTCTTAAAAATTATGACATGGAATAGATATACACCCTCATCCTTCCTTCTTAACGATTTCAACAAACTTTGTTGATGCTGGTGATAGTGGTACATTTTTAACGTAACAGATTCCAATGCTCCGTTTTGGGATCTGTTCTGTAAGCTTTACCTCATGTAGGATGCCACTTTTTAAATATTCTTGGGAAAATTCTCTCGTGACACAGGCAATACCAAGATTTATTTTAGCAAACTCCAATAATAAATCATGAGAGCCCAGTTCAAACTCTGGCGATATCCTCAGTCCCTTTGACAATAGATATTCCTCAACATAATTTCGTGAAATGGATTTCGGTTCTAAAAATATTAATGGATATTCTATAAGATCGGACACATTGACTGACTTATATAGAAGCTCTTTATAATTTTTCCCGCACACAAATATATCATGAATATCCATGCATGGAATTTGTGCTAGGGTAGCGTCATTTACCGGGAAGTTACAAATGGCGAGGTCAACCTCTCCTAACTTCAATAAAGAAATAAGTTCCTGGGTTGTCCCATTTTCAATCTTAAACTTTATATTGGGATATTCCGTATGAAAAATTTCTAAATAGGCGAGCAAAAAGTATTTCGATATCGTATCACCCACACCTATTCTTAGTTCCCCTTTTGTTAGATTCTTAAATTCCATAATCATTTCCTCACCAACATTGATGAGATTCATAGCCGAATGAACATATTCATATAAAAGATTTCCCTCATCGGTCAACGAAACCCCTTTAGGTGTACGGTTAAATAGTCTTGTATCCAATTCTCTTTCTAGTTGCATCATCGCTTGACTAACTGCAGGCTGTGTCATAAATATGTCCTTGGCCGCCTTGGAAAAGCTCCCATTCTTAGCAACTACACTAAAAACTTTATATAAATCTAATTTACCTATCATATTAATACTCCTTATACCCATTATTAGATATATTAATTTTACTTATATCCCATGGTAGATGTATAGTACTAGTAGATAATATTTACATAAAAGCTTATCAGCATGTAGGAGTGATTGTTTTGGAAAGAGTAGTTGGAACAGTTGTAAGAGGTTTACGTGGACCAATCATCAATACAGGTGACAGCATTGAGCAAATCGTTGTTGATACTGTATTAACCGCTTCTGAGGTGGAAGGTTTTACAATTCAAGATAAAGATATCATAACGATTACAGAATCTATTGTTGCTCGTGCTCAAGGTAACTATGCGACAATCGACCATATCGCAAAGGATGTACAATCTAAATTTGGAGACGACACAATCGGTGTTATTTTTCCAATCCTAAGTCGTAACCGTTTTGCGATTAATCTTCGTGGAATTGCAAAAGGCGCAAAGAAAATCGTCCTTATGTTAAGCTATCCATCAGATGAAGTAGGTAATCACCTAGTGGACCTTGATTTACTTGATGAAAAAGGCGTAAATCCTTGGACGGATGTGTTAACAGAGCAACAATTCCGCGAATTTTTCGGACATAATAAACACACTTTTACAGGTGTAGATTACATTGATTACTACAAATCGTTAGTTGAAGAATACGGAGTAGAATGTGAAGTAATCTTCTCAAATAACCCAAGAACGATTCTAGACTATACTAAGAGCGTGCTAACTTGTGACATTCACACAAGATTCCGTACAAAGAAAATTTTAAAGGCAAACGGCGGAGAAAAAATTTATAGCCTTGATAATATTCTTTCAGAATCAATCGACGGCAGCGGCTATAACGAAAACTATGGCTTACTTGGTTCTAACAAAGCAACTGAGGAAAGCGTGAAGCTCTTCCCTCGTAATTGCCAACCAGTTGTAGATCAAATCCAGGAAGTCCTCAAAGAGAAAACTGGTAAAATGGTAGAGGTTATGATTTACGGTGACGGCGCATTTAAAGACCCTGTCGGAAAGATTTGGGAACTTGCTGATCCGGTTGTTTCACCTGCCTACACAGCAGGCCTTGAAGGAACGCCGAATGAGGTTAAATTAAAATATCTTGCTGATAATAATTTTGCAGATTTAAAGGGCGAAGAACTTAAAAAGGCAATCTCTGAGTTTATTAAAAATAAAGAAAACGACCTTGTTGGACAAATGGAAGCACAAGGTACAACACCTAGAAGACTAACTGACCTGATTGGCTCTCTATCTGATTTAACTTCAGGAAGTGGGGACAAAGGTACCCCGTTCATCTATATCCAAGGGTACTTTGATAACTATACAAAATAAAGAATGCCAATTCCTCTGTGATCTCACAGGGGATTTTTTCTTAGAAACATGTTTCCTTTTTTACGATTTGTGGTATTCTCTTACTAATCAAAAATGAATTGGAAACAAAGGAAGGATGATATGTTTGTTTGATTTACTTGATATCAATTGGGAGGCTCTGCTCCTACATACAGGAATTATCATTTTAAAACTAATCGGAATCTTTATCGCCTTTATTATTGTAAAAAAGATTGGAAACAAAGTGATTGACCGAACCTTTACGAAATTACAGGATAAACAAAACATTACTTTAGGGCGAGCTCATACGCTTCAAAGGCTAATGGAAAATATTTTATCATATGCCTTGATTTTTATGCTAATTGCGTCCATTTTTGGCATATTTAATATTCCTGTTGCAAGTCTGATTGCCGGTGCCGGAATTGTTGGACTGGCTGTTGGTTTTGGAGCACAAGGACTCGTAAGTGATGTTGTAACAGGCTTTTTCTTGTTATTAGAAAAACAAATTGATGTTAATGATTATGTCACCATTGGAGCTATTGATGGTGTAGTAGAGGCAGTAGGTTTACGAACCACTCAACTTCGCGGCTTTGATGGAACCTTACATTATATTCCGAATCGCGACATTACAAGTGTAAGTAACCATTCCCGCGGAAATATGCGTGCCCTTGTAGATATCGGGATTGCCTATGGAGAAGACATTGATAAAGCCATAACCGTAATGCAAGAAGTATGTGAACATGTTGCTGCAGAGAATCCAGTAATTGTTGAAGGACCAAATGTCATTGGGGTTCAAGCACTTGGAGCATCAGATGTTGTTCTACGTGTTATAGCCAAAACAGAAAATGGGGAACATTGGGGTGTTGAGCGTCAACTTCGAAAAGCGATTAAAGAGGCCTTTGACAAAAATGGAATTGAAATACCATTCCCTCATCAAGTCACCATTCATAAGAATGATGAAAGTCCACAAAGAATGGGACAAGCATAAGACGAGCGCTGTCATAAGGTGCTTTGACATCCAAAGCGATTTGGCTTAGACCAGCGAGCCGATAGCACCTGGAGCTAAACGTGAAAACCAGGTAAACAGTTTATACTCTCCTATCTTATAAAAAAAGGGCATCCTATTGTGGATGCCCGTTCTCTATTCATCGATTAAAATCAACTGCTTCTGTTTGGTCTAATGAAATCATTGTTTCACTTGGCTTTGTTTCTGCGATGATTTTTCCATTTCTAAATGAATAGCGGACTTTTGCTTGTTTACGGATTGTTTCATATTCATTTTCTGCTGACATGACAACGAAGTTTGCCGGCTTTCCTTCTTCAATTCCGTAGCGTTCTTCGATGTGTAGTGTCTTAGCGCTGTTTGTCGTAATCAAATCAATGGAATTCACAATTTGCTCATAACCCATCAATTGTGAAGCGTGGATTCCCATATGAAGTACCTGTAGCATATTACCCGTTCCTAGTGGATACCACGGGTCAAAAATATCATCATGTCCAAAGCTTACGTTTAGTCCCGCTTCTAATAGTTCTTTAACACGCGTTAGTCCTCTGCGTTTTGGGTACGTATCAAAGCGACCTTGTAGGTGAATATTCACCAGTGGATTTGACACAAAATTAATATTTGAAAGCTTTAGTAAACGGAAAAGCTTGTACGTATACGCATCATTGTATGAACCCATCGCTGTAGTGTGGCTTGCTGTTGTACGAGTACCAAGTCCGCGCTCATAGGCTTCCTTTGCCACAACCTCAACAAATCTTGATTGCTCATCATCAATTTCGTCACAATGGATATCAACTAACCGATCATATTTTTCTGCTAAATCAAAGGCAATCTTCATTGACTCGACACCATATTCACGAGTAAATTCAAAATGAGGAATACCTCCAACGACATCAGCACCCATTTTGACTGCTTCTTCAAGCAATTCTACTCCATTCGGATAGGATAATATTCCTTCCTGAGGAAAGGCAACAAGCTGAATATCTACATAATCTTTCATTTCCTCTTTCACTTCAAGCATTGCCTTTAGTGCTGTTAAGTTAGGGTCCGTAACATCGACATGGGTACGAACGTGCCCTATCCCTTGAGCAATTTGCCATTTTAGTGCTGTTTTGGAACGTGTTTTTACATCCTCAAGGGTTAAGGATTCTTTACGCTGTGACCAGCGCTGGATCCCCTCAAATAAAGTACCGCTTTGATTCCACTCCGGTTCGCCTGCCGTCAAAGTCGTATCCAAATGAATATGTGGCTCAATGAAAGGTGGCAATACTAGGGAGCCATCTACATCGATTACTTCCTCATTTGCCTCTGTTTCAACTAGTTGTTCTTTCGTAATTTTTTCAAACTGACCTTCTTTAATAACAAGATGCCAGAGACCTTCTTTTCCTCGTAAAGTTGCATTTTTAATAATCAACTGAAATCACCTTTGCTTCTTTAAGTTTTTTTGCTTCTGCTACTTTCATGAATACGAAGTAAATTACCGCTGTTCCTAGTAGTGCATTTAGTGGTGTAATCCCAGGTGCTACTTGCGCAATAGCTACACCTACACCCCACGCCGCAATTGAAACCCAGTTTACTGATTTAAAAGTCATTTCTTCAAAAGCTTTATATTCTCTGCGCTTTACAAAGAAGTAGTCTGTAATGATGATGGCACCGATAGAAGGGATCGCAGCACCAAGAAGTGTTAGGAATCCTACAAAGTTGTTGTACATCCACATTGCTAGTATGGTTCCAACTAGTCCATTTACCACTACAAATACCTTTTTAGGAATCTTCGTGATGTTTGCAAATCCTAAGCCTGAAGCATACAGTGCATTGTCATTTGTTGTCCAAATATTTAACCCGAGTACAATAATAGCTGGAATCATTAATCCCTGTAGAAACATTACTTCTGAAATATCTGCTAAGCCATAAGACATCGATCCGATTGCTCCGAAAAGGAACATTAATGAGTTTCCTAAGAAAAAGGCGATCACTGTTGCAACTACTGCTGAACGTGATGTTTTTGCAAAACGCGCAAAGTCTGGTGTTAACGTTCCTGCACTGATGAATGATCCGACGCAAATCGTAAGGGCTGCTGAAAGTGTGATGGATACGTTTGGTTTGTAATCCATCAGAGCTTCTATTCCACCTAAGGACTCAGTTGCCTCAACTGCTGAGTAGCTACCAAGAATTCCAATTGCTGGCACCGCTACGAATCCTAAAACAACCAGTGCTTTCATTCCAAAAATTGAAGTTGCTGTCATTGCAAGTCCAAAGATGAATATTAAGGCGTACACATTCCAGTCCATTGCATTTGCAACTGGAACTGCAAACATCGCTACACCTACTCCGAACCAACCAACTTGTGTAAATCCTAGTAAAAAGGATGGAAGATAGGATCCTTTATCACCAAATGCATACTTTGCCAAAAGATGTGTTGATAGTCCTGTCTTCGATGCGATATAAGCTAAGGTTCCTGTAAAAATTCCTAAAGCTAGATTCCCTGCTAACACGATTATGATAAACTCTGAAAATGTTAAGCCCATCCCAATTTCTCCACCAGCTAGCATACTTGCTGAGAAAAACGTAAGGCCTAGCATTACGGATAATGTCTTCCAAAAACCGTTTCGACTAGATTGTGGAACTGCTTGCCATGAGAACTCTGAATCCACTTTTTTCATAAATGATTCCTCCTGTATGATCATTTCTGATACCAGAAGCAAGCAGAAAAAAAAGAGGCTAATTACCAGGTATCCTGACAATTAGCCCCTTCATCTATTAAAAGGCACAGGGAAAGTTTATACACGTATCCCCACGTCTTTTAATAAAATCCGCCGTCCTTGTCAGCCTCTCTGGACTGAATTAAAGGTACCAGTTATTAAATTAATGTTATTATTGCACAAAAATCTCCAAATCGTCAACAACTATATTTAAAATGTTTGACTAGAATACTATTTCCCCGAAAATAAAAAAGCCCAGCACCAGTAAGGTGATGGGCAATATGATTATTGAGCTGTATAGCCGCCGTCAACAATTAAGCTGTTTCCTGTCATGAATGTAGAATCATCACTAGCAAGGAATAATACAGCTTTAGCCATTTCTTTAGCTTGTCCTAGGCGCTTCATTGGAGTCATAGAACGTAATACTTCTTTGCTTTCTTCAGGAATAATTGGAGTGTCAATGAAACCTGGGCAAAGAGCATTTACACGAATATTTTGCTCTGCATATTCAAGTGCTAATGAACGAGTTAAGTTCACTACGCCACCTTTTGCTGCATTATAGGCTGCTGAACCTGGTGATCCCACCCAACCATACATTGATGCAGTGTTTACGATTACTCCACCATCAGCTTTTAAGAATTCACGGATCGCTTCACGTGCCACTAAGAAAACACCATCTAAGTCAACATTAACCGTATTTCTCCACTCAGAATAGTCTAATTCATGTGATGGTTGAACTCGACCAATACCAGCATTATTGAAAACAATATCGACTTTACCGAATGCTTCAATTGTTTGTTTATAGATATTTGCTACTTCTTCTTCACTCGTAATGTTTGCTTTTACAAATAAAGCCTCTGCATTTAGCGCTTTCAATTCTTCCTCAAAAGCTTTTCCCTTTTCTTCATTTAAATCAACAAGAACAACCTTTGCTCCTTCTTCAACAAATAAACGAGCTGTTGCTGCTCCAATTCCTGAAGCTCCCCCAGTTATAATAGCAACTTTATCTTGTAGTTTTCCCATTATATAATCCCCCTTATTGTATAATATGGATAGCATTAACCTATAGTAGAGTAATATTTACTCCAATAGGCTTTGTCACCATTTGGTCACAATTCTATTTTACTACCTTGACTAGACTTAACAATCATCAAAGAAATTCAAAGTGTCTAAATAATAGACATTTCCAATAAAATTGTCTATTTTACGGAGGTTTTTTTATGAATGATGAATTGGATCTCACATCTAAACGACGAAATCGAACCCAAGAACACTTAAAGCATGCCCTTATTGACCTTATTAAAGAAAAGGGCTACCATTCCGTTTCTGTAAAAGACATTGTAGATAAGGCTACCTATAATCGCAGTACCTTTTATATTCACTACCATGACAAAATTGATTTAGCTGAAGACTTGCTAGATTCCATGATGGTAGGATTATGGAATTCGGTTGGAAAACACCATCCTCCAGGACAAAAAGTGTATACATCTAAGATAGGCAAGCCTTCTTTTAATATCGTGTCTTATATTTATGAGCATCGACACTTTTTTGAACTCATTAAATATGACGACACATTACCAGGGTTACATACAAGTTTCCCTCAAACCATCTTAAAAATTTATCAAGAAAAATTTATATTTGAAACAATCAACAATATTCCAGTCAATATGGACTATTTTAAACGCTATACAGCGTATGGCTTTTACGGGCTTATCCAAAATTGGATTACAAGCGGATTTAAAGAGTCCCAAGAGGAATTTATTGAGGAAGTCATTGAATTAACAAAAACGCATATCTATTCGTTTAAGTATATAAGTCATTAAAAAGGACAGGTTCTGAACTGACCTAGCCAAATGAGACATATATAAAACACCTATCCATATTAAATTTAACACTTTTTCATTAATTTG
>NZ_JBPFDQ010000124.1:0-11822 GCF_059415045.1 Ferdinandcohnia sp. SAFN-114
TAAACTTTTTTATGAAGGCTACCAAGCGAAAGCGCGGTAGAAAAATCTGTGTCTATTTTCTTGACATAGTATCAAATCTTCATTATGTGACTGCATCATAGCCGAAAACGCACTGACAATAGAAGAGGCTTGGCTTGTTTCAAGTGATGGATCGATTAGATATGGGTAGTCAAAGATGATTGCTGAATGTAAATCCTGATCAAGGTTATCCATAATCATATCTTGTATTTCTTGATAAGCTTCTTCCCACTGTTCTCCTGGAAGAAGTCTTCTATCGACATCAATCACACATTCATCAGGAACAATATTTACTTGTGAACCACCACCGATGATTGTTACACTTGTTGTTGCATTCCCACATAACGGGTGATTTCTGTTTTGTAGAAGAGGAACGATTTTCTTTTGGATGACTTGTATCACATCTGACATGATATAGATTGCATTTATACCATCCTGAGGGTTTGCCGTATGTGCAGACTTCCCTGTTGTCCTAATTTTAAATCGTATGCTTCCCTTTGTGGCGGAGACGATTTTCAACTCAGTCGGCTCTCCAGCTACGGCACCATCTGCTTTAATCCCTAACTCTACTAATCTATCAACCCCGCGATGTAGATGCTCCTCGTCAACTGTTGCTGCCAACTTTACATTAATGGGCAATACACCATCGTTCTCTTCAAGGGCCATCTCTATACCACTAATCATGGCAACTAATTGTCCCTTGGCATCACAACTACCTCTTCCATAAAATTTGCCATCCTTGATGAATGGTTCAAATGGAGATATAGACATATGATCAACACTGACTGTATCAGTATGAGTTTCAAATAATAAAGTCTTTTTGTTTGGGTCGTTGCTCGTTTCAATATAAATATTAGGTCGATCCGTAAGGATTTCTTCTTTTTTTACATTAAACGAATACGAATGATGTTTAAAATAATTGAATAAGTAACTCGCCATTCTTTCTTCACCACGTATATTATCGACTGTACCTTCACCAGGATTCACACTAGGTATTGAAACCATTTCTGATAATAATGTCGTAATATGTGTTTCCAATTCTTCAAATTCTCTCATAGCAATCTCTTTCCTTCTTTAAGATATTAGAGTTCAATTGGATTTCTAGTTTGTGCAGATTTAATTAAGAGTTGAGCTAATTCAATACCCTGTACTGCCTCTTCTCCACGAATAGAGGTAGGCTTTTCATTCTTCTCTATAATAGAAACAAAATAATCAAGCTCATTTCGCAAGGCACCTGTTGAAGTACCAAATATTTCTGGCCATAGGGTTACATCAGGTATTTCCGTTTTGTTTTGAACCGCAATATGCAAATTATCTCCAGGGTATTGGAGGGAAACCTTTCCCTCAGACGTCATCATTTCAAGGCGAACATCCAAATATTGTCCTAGATGATTTGGCAACGTCCATTGTGTTTCAAAGGTTGCAACGACTCCATTAGAAAATTCGACGATTCCCCAGAATATATCTGGATTTTTGTATTCTTCGGATGTTCTCTTCTCAACTGCATATACTCGTTTGACACTTGATTGAACATACCAAAGTACAATATCGATATCATGTGCTAATGCCATAAACACTGGGTGTGTACGTGAGTGCAACCCAAAACGTTCTTTAGGTACATTTCTTCTTGCATATATCGAATAAATGTCTCCTAACTCTCCTGATGTAAGTCTTTGTTTTATCGTGTTGTAACTGGCATCATATCGTAGGAGATGCCCTGGAAGTAAAATCACCTTTTGCTTCTCTGCTTCCTTGACCATATCTAGAGCCTTTTCTGCGTCCAATGAGATCGGCTTTTCAATTAAAACATGCTTAGATGCTTGAAGTGATTGAATAGTCAATGGATAATGCGACTCCTCTGAGGTTGCAATGATTACTCCATCTACTCGTTCGCATGATAAAACGTCCTCTATATGATTCGTAAAGTTTTCCGCACCATATTCTTCGGCAACCCTTTGGGCTCTAACTAATGATTGATCACAGATATACACAAGCTCTACTTGTCCCATTTGAGAAAGTATTTTTGCATGGCTAATCCCAAACTCTCCCACACCTATTACCGCTAATCCTACTGTCATATTTGAAACCACCCTTTTGTAAAAATCTGAAAAGGGCACACATTTTTATGAATTGTATGCCCTTTTTATTATTAAATTTCCTTATCAGCAGCTGAAAGCTTTCCAAAGAAATTATTAACTCTTTGCTGTTCAACAATGCCCTTAGTTGTTACTAAACTGATAATGACTCCTACTATCAATGAAGTAAACGTACTAGTAGCAGTTGTAATAGCTAAGTTTTGGATTCCCCCAACACCTAGACCTACTGCGGATACAATACCGCCAGCTATCGTTCCACTTAGAATAGCGGCAACTGCTCCTTTAGCATTCATTTTTCTCCAGAATACAGCCAAGCAGATGATAACAAATATTGGCATATCAGTAATCGCGATTACATTTAGGATAGAATTAATTACTCCACCTAATTTTGGAACTAAGAATGCCCAACCAGTTCCAATCAAACAAAGTACAATTGTTGCAATACGTGTTACTTTTAAATAATGCTTTTCTGATAGTTTTGGTCTTGCCTTTTTGTAAAAATCTTCAGTAAATAAAGCGGATGTTCCGCATAATGCAGAGTCAGCAGTAGAAATTCCCGCTGCTAACATTGAGGAAAAGAAGATCCCCAAAGCTCCTACTGGGAGCAACTGTAAATAAACCTCAGGACCAATCATATCTGGATTCATACCAGCAACAACATCCGGATCAAGCATTGCTTTCGCGGCAAGCCCAGGAATGATTTCCATAATGGCCATCGGGATTGCTAAAAGAGCAGCAAATAACATACCCCACTTGGCAACGTTTACACTTTTAGCACCAAGTCCACGCTGCATGACAAATTGACTGGTAATAAAGTAAGGAAAACCTAGTACCGTCATAGCAATTATCCATGGCCACCCATTCGCACTTTCGGCAGTTGGTACCCATTCCAGTAGATTACTTGGTACTGCTTCAATTAAGCCATTCATCCCATCAAAGTGATTAAAGATATAGATGGCACCTACAAACAGACCTGCCCACATAAGTACAAACTGAACTGCATCCGTTATGACAACTGAAACGATCCCACCTACAAATGTCAGTGCTAATACTAGTAGTGCCATCACTAAAATCATGTAATTAATTGGCACATCGAGGATCATACTCATAATGAGAGCTGATGCAAAAACAGTTACACCATAACGATTAAAGACATCTGCAAAAATCCAAATCACACTTATTAAACCGCGACTCGCACCACTATAACGGTCTTCAAATATTTCTGACATTGTATGATAGCGAAGTTTTCGATAGATAGGAATGAAAAATACCGCTGCAGCAACACACGCCATTGCATTCCATGCAATCCATACAACAGAAATACCGGAGCTATATACTAAGCCTGGTTTCCCAACTAAACTCCAAGTAGAGAAGTTGGTTGCTGCAAAAGTAGCAGCTAACATAAAAGGACCAAATGATCTTCCTCCTACTGAGAAGTCGTCATACCCAGAAATCCTTTTAGAAACAATATAACCTATAAAAACTGTTCCTATAATATAAAGTATGATGATAGAAAAATCGATACTAGAAATTGCTAAGTTCATTATTTACCTCACCCCTTTGCTCGGATTCTGAAACTGGTAACATGACCTTCAGTACTTCATTACGGATAACAGCTGCAATCCCACCTACAAACCATAACGTAAATGAAGTAAGCACAATTGGTGTTACCACATCAGCTGATAGAACAGCTCGTAGTACTAATCCAATAACAAATAAAAGAAAAGAAACTAACATTAATCCCATTCCCCATCTACCTGAAATCCTTGGTGAATGGGCTGGTTTAAGGAATAAAATCTTACCCTTAAGTTCCATTACTGGTCCAATAATCATAACTAAACCTGAAATTACAATTGATCCAACTATCACTGCACTCCAAAAGTCCACACATTTTCCCCCTTTGTTTATGTATGTATTACACTCCTTGGTGAGTGTATCACCAAGGAGATCCAACAGAAGTTACTACTCTACTTCTACAATCATTTCAATTTCAACCGGAGTATTGAAAGGTAGTTCATTTGAAGATATGGCAGAGCGCGCATGTTTTCCAGCCTCTCCAAAAACTTCTTCTAAAAGTTCAGAAGCACCATTAATCACGTAAGGCTGTTCTACAAAACCAGGTGCACTGTTGACAAACCCTAATAGTTTTACTACTTTTTTTACACGATCTAAATTTCCTAAATGACTTTTTAATACGGCTAAACAATTTATCATGGTTTGTCTAGCAGCCTCTTGGCCTTGTTCAATGGTTAAATCTGATCCAACTTTCCCTTCATAAATCAGTTTGCCATCCTTACGACAATCTTGGCCGGATGTATATACTAGATTCCCAGTTTGCTGTGCCGGAATATAGACTGCAGCTGGTTTTGGAGCTTCTGGAAGCTCAATACCCAATTCTAGTAATCTTTTTTCAATTTTGCTTTCGTTCGTTGTAACATTATTCATCTTAAAGCCCCCTATAAAATTTTCATCTATATAAGAATAGATTAAGCCAATGGTAGTTGATTCTGTTTTCTTTCTTCCTCTTCCCTGATTGTATCGAGGTAAGAATAGAGGCTATATTTCGATATATCATAATAGGTACAAACTTTATCACTTGATTTCTTAATTAAGAAGGCCCCTTTTTTATCGAGATATGTAATACCTTTTACCTTATCCTCTTTGGACATTAATGCTACAGGTTTCCCTACATATTCCTGTGACTCTTGTAATAAATGGTCTAACAACTCATTCACATCTTTTACAAAATACTCATTTACCTTTTTGTCTTCAGTATTTAGTTGAGCAAACTCTTGAATTGTCTTTTCTGCCATAACCAAATCTGTAATGTCTAGATTTATACAAATACAGCCGATAGGTTTATTCTCAGAATTTCGAATATACATTGTTGAGGAACGCAGGATTCTACCTTCTTTGGTTTGGGTTACATAATTATGCTTGTCCCCTTTTTGATCAGTCCCTCTTAAAACCTCTAAACCAAGGTTGGTACCTGAATCACCCACTTTTCGACCTGTAATGGATCCGTTTTCAATTTCAACAATAACGCTTCCAACTTCCTCATACTTCGTTAAATCTAGCAAGACAACTTCACAATTTGGACCAAATTGACTTGAAATCCCTTTAATTAATCCTCTAAGAAAGTCTATCTCATCGTAAATGCTTTCCAATCAATATCACCCTAATCTGCTTAATGTTCAAAACATTTATAACTATTTGTTTTAAAGTATAATTAAATTTTTTTTGGTAGTCAACAAAAAAATTTTTAGCTTACCTAATTTTTTGTTTGGTGATTATGCGAAAATATTAAATTTTCTTTTGAGGGCCACCCTACTTAAGAAACACTCGAGATTATAGGACTTTTCTTTTCTAAATATTTTTGGAAATAACGTGAATGGATATATTCTGACAAGGTAGTGATAACAGAGGAGCACCATAAATAGGCGAACAGAAAAACAAAAGGTGCCTATAATATTACAGGCACCTTAAAAAGACAGATCTTTTTACCTATTTTAATACTGTAAAGCTTTATCTTGGTGGGGGTCTGGCCCCCCGCTAGTTCAATCTTCGCATTTTTTTCAACTTAGTCCGGTTTCACTGTGACCATTAGTTAGCTCGACGTATTTTCGAAATATTTATCAAGTAAAATTTCTATACAGTCTTTACATACTGTAGTACCTTCTAGAGGAAACTCGGAGTGGCATACCTTACACCACAACCAGGAATCACCACCTATTATTTTTCCGTCACTTTTAATTATTCCCTCTCTGCCGATAAGATTCTCGTCCGGGACAGTTCTTATTAATATACGAGATTTTTTGTTTGGTCTTCTGTATGGGATTAATTCACATTTATAAGAAAGGAATAACGGATGACTCGGGAAACCTCTTGCCGTAACTTTTAAACAATCGATATCATAACCTCTTAGTAAGTTTTCAATATCTTTGTTTCTTTGATGAATAGTACCGTTCTCACCCCATGCTGCTACAATTTTATCAGCACTGTTTACCGCTCTAATAATATAATCTATATTTTCTTTTCCGATAGCAACTTCTCTAGATAGATTCTTTAGTTCATTATAATCGGTTGCAACATAAGCAAATAAGTTAATAATCTCTAATGAGCCATAGCCGAACTTCTTAGCAAAAGTAATACATTTTTTCGTTGTATTATCGTCTGCAGTTTCATTAGCAATGCTTGGATTTAGCATAATAAAAACAATTTTCTTTTTAGATTCATCCCATATCCTTGACATTGAATATCTATAGGTGCGACTTGGATCAAAAATTGCTCGTCTTTTCAAAACATATCCCCCCATTTATATTTTTTATTATACTTATTCTACTTATTAGCTAAAAATACCTTTGAGCAAGCGACTGGTAAATCCACCACTCCATTACCACTTATGATAATTTCTGGGGGTAGACTGTGACCATAACTTAGTGGGTTTTGGCAATTGAATCAATAAAGCTAGCGAATAGGATTTATTCTTATTGCTTTTCTATTTTCGGACTACTAATTGGGGAAATATGGTATGATAGTTGGTATTTAAATAGGAAGGGGGAGTTTTATGTCTCTTGTCTTGGAGCTGCAAAGAGAAGCTGTGGCTGGAAACAGTTCGATAAACAATTTGCTTCGTAAGGCATTATTGGTAGCAAAAAAACTAAAAGTTCATGAATTTGAAAAATGGGTATTAAGTGAAATGAACGGATATGCAAGATTTGATGAAATTCCAGATTATCGTGAAGTTAGAGGTAATTTAAAAGCATGGAATCCATACCATGGATATATTCCATATATCATTCAAAATTCCAATTTTTATGATGAGGTTTCAACTAAAAAAATGGATTCCTCTGTTGGTGAATTGGAACATATATTAGAAGGTTCTGATGGTACTGTTATCATAAAATTTCATGCTGAACTAGAAAATTTTCTTATGAAAAGTCAAGAATTCCCGTTCCAGCCATCGTTACATATATCTGATTCACAGTTTAAGAAAATAGTCGAAACTGTAAGGGGAATTGTTTTGAATTGGAGCCTTCAATTAGAGGAGGATGGAATTTTGGGAGAAGGTATGTCATTTTCGAAAAATGAAGAAGAAAAGGCAGTAAAAAGTACGGAACAAATCATTCATCAAAATATCTATAATTCCGGCGGCGGTCATATTCAGGTTCAACAACTCACACAACATTCCACTCAATCATTAGAGATAAATTCAACGGTTGATAAAAGTGAGCTCAGTGCATTAATTATTGATTTAAAAAAATTACTTGATGAAATGACAAATGGTGATATTAAGGATGAGCTTGACTCAGAGGTTACAGTGCTTGAAGCGCAAGTAAAATCGCCAAAACCAAAACCGGCAATGATTGCAGAAGCTTTAAAATCAATCAGAAATATTTCTGAAGGTATAACTGGTAGTTTGATTGCAACGGCAATCGTTGAAAAGATTCCAATGATTGTAAGCAAGCTCCCATTATAATCGTTTGTTTAGAGATACCAAATGGTATCTCTATTTTTTTGCCAATTTTTAGAGGGTAAACAGTGATTCCATACAATTTAAATTATAGAGAAAACAGAATTGGAGTGTATACCTAAAAACAAGGGAAAAATAAGGGACTGTTAGACAAACTTCGGGGCCTCACTGTGGCACTTTCAGGTTATAATATGTAGGTGCGAAAGTAGGAATCAGAATGGCGACAGGAACTCATACAGTAGAAATTCCAGTAGATGTACAAGCAGTTTGGGATTATGTCAGTGATCTTGAAAAATGGGCAACGACAGTACCAGCCTATAAAGAACATGAAATCATAAATGACAAGCAATCGATTTGGACATTTGAGGGTAGTGTGAAAGGGATTAAAAAAACAATACGAGCTCAGGTAGATATTACTGAATGGAATGAGCCTTCCAATATTAAGTTTGAACTAAAAGGGCTATCAGATAACTTTACAGGAAGCGGTCACTTTACTGCAGAAGATGTGAGTGGTAAAACAACAATGACTTGTACCGTGGAAGTCCATGCAGGCGGATTATCAGGTGCAGTGTTAACACCCATTATTAAATGGGCTGTTCCAAAGGTAGCAACTCGTTTAACAGAATCGATTGCACGAAAAATTCCAGTATTCTCATAGTTTTCGAAGAATTGAAGTCTCTTCATAAATAGAATATAAAGAATAAAAGAAGATGAACCCTACATTTCGTAGATTCATCTTCTTTTTCGATTGGGGGTATATGTCACCAGCCCCTAGGACTGTTCTATTTTAATACTGTAAAGCTTTATCTTGGTGGGGGTCTGGCCCCCGTTACTTCACACATACCCTTGATATTACCACTGTACCAATTTTCGGGTCGACACTGTGACTATACGCCCCCTACGCCCTAAGTATTATATATATCCCCCATTCTGCATATGGTGTAGTAAGGGGGTGAGCGAATGAAGAGATTTACAGGGGGATTACTGCTATTTATTTGTTTTTTTATCGGGGCTTCTGTTATAGAAGCAGATTCCAACCAGTTAATTATCATTAATAAACAGACAAACCAGCTTGCTTTTTTTGAGAATGGACAGCTGGTGAGGACGTTTAAGGTAGCCACGGGAAAATACGATCGCCAAACACCCGTGGGAACATTTCCTATCGTAAATAAAATAAAGAATCGTCCCTATTATACAGATAATATCCCTGGGGGCGATCCACGGAATCCATTAGGTGATCGTTGGCTTGGCCTTTCTGCAAGAGGCACCTATGGAACCACTTATGCCATTCACGGAAACAATAATCCAGCTTCAATTGGCACATATGCAAGCAAGGGCTGTGTGCGCATGTATGATGACGAGGTGCGTTGGTTATTTGATCGAGTCAACCTATATACAAATGTCATTATCACAAACTCGTCGAGCTCCTTTGAAGCAATTGCTGCCTCAAATGGCTATAGCGCATATAGTAAACTTGAGGCCGTTAAGGTCAGCCACTCAAGTCCGCAACCTGAGGACACTGCCATAACAGTTACTGCAACCACATCCTACAACCTCCCGACCTCCTTCCGGTTTGAAGTATTTGATGGAGAAAAGTGGTCCACCGTACAGGACTTTTCTCAATCTAACAAACTAGTTTGGACACCAAAAACAGCTGGCACCTACAATATCCGAGTCCGAGTAAGAAGTAATCACTCAGATAAACCCTTTGATGATGAAAAAGTGATTCCTTATACGGTTATCAAACCTGCAAAGTTACAATCGGTGAGCGCTGAAAAAGAAAGCCAGCAACCTGTACAGACTAGTATTACATTCAAAACGAAAACGAACCATCCAAATGATAATCTCGTAAAATTTTTAATTCAAACAGGAGATAAATGGGAAACGATTCAGGACTATTCAGAAGCAAAAGAACTTTCATGGAAGCCTACTAAGCCAGGAACCTACAACATTAAAATTCAAACAAAGCATAAACTCTCGAACAATGAATTTGACGATGAATCAGTGATGAACTACGTGATCTTTCAACCAGCATCTATAGCTTCCATTACAACTGATAAAGAAGAGCCTCAGCCCATTTATACAGCAATAACAATCAATGCCACAACCAACGATGACTCTTCTAATCTATTTAAGTTCACCGTCTACGACGGTGAACGCTGGAGCACACTCCAAGATTTCTCAAGTACAAAAACAGCTGTTTGGAAGCCCAACAAATCAGGGATTTATACCATAAAAGTACAGGTAAAACACCAACTTTCTAAGGAAGACACTGATTCAGAAAAGGAACTAACCTTCATCGTATTTAAACCCGCTACGATTCAAAACTTAAAGACCAATGTAAGTACCCTACTCCCTATGAAAAATAAAGTGGAAATTACAGCGTTAGCACAAAACCCAGAAGATCTCGAATATCGGTTTTTAATATACAAAGGAACACGCTTAATTAAAAGTAACAACTACTCAAACTTGAACAATGTAACCTGGAACCCTACGGAACCTGGTTCATACAAAATTAAAGTAGAAATAAAACACAGGTTATCAAGCAACCAATTCGATGACGCACACGATATCCCATACATCGTATTCCGGTCAATACCACTTGATGCTGTTCTACCATCATCAGTGAGAATCAAAAAAACGGGTACAATCATGATAAAGAAAAGACGATAGGACCAAGATGTCAGCAGAAAAAACGGGTCATGGGGCCTATCCCTCCGACCCTCTACTGTTAAAATAAAAATTGTCCGAGAAGGTTATATAGAACTCACCACTCCATTACTATACAAAAATACTAAATTCACCGTATAACAGCCTCACTCACAACCACCTCCCCTAAACAAAAACATTTCAAACAAACGTTTGAATGAAATCGCCAAATTCAAAAAAAGCCCGATTAGTACAAAGTTCTACTAATCGGGCTTTTGGTATTGTATGATAGCATGTCGCTTTATCCTTATACTTTGGAACGAGGAACACTGTGCCTCGTTCCCTCTTAATCTTTCGACAAACTACGGAGCGTCAGTGTGCCCTAGATTAAATTAGAACCATTTTGTCAAAGAAAATCAATAAGGTTACTGGTTATTTATGGTAGAATTGGATTAGTTAATAAATAAGAAAGGATTAAACGTATGTCACTTTCAAGTTTACTAAAGGGTTCAAAACCGAATGATAAAGAATTTCAGGCGATTTTAAAAGAATTTATTCCAGACAAGAAATCATTTAAAACAATTTCTGGTAAAGAGGCCTTTTCTAAAACTGAATATGAAACATTAGTCCCATACAACCTAGTCAAAAACTATAATTCAACAGTGATTGGTACAGCATTTGATTATTTAGCGAGAATAATGCTGGCTCGAGTAGTTAAAAAGAATAGAGATGAATCATACACAGATATAGTAGCAGAAGGCGGACTTATGGTTTTATCAAGGTTTTTGACTAAGCACCGTTCTATTGAATCAAAAATCAAAAAAAAGTTTACTAAAGCAATAAAAAAATTAAAAGCATTTAGCAATAATAAAAAAGATATTAAAGAATTAATTTTAGATGTTTGTTTCTTAGCTAAATTAGAAATCATTTTTCGTTCTGGACTACCCCCAACCAACTTATTGGAAAAATCGTTTTTTGATGATCCTGATGATGAAGTCATTAAGGATTTAGAGCAATTATGTGATGTTTTTCAAGAAAAGTTTATACAAACAAGTGTAAATTCAACTAGTGAAATTATATATAATCCTAATTTTGGTGTTTCCTCTGCATTTGTTGGAGGTGCAGACGGTGATGTTATCATTGACGGAACATTGTATGATTTTAAAAGTGGTAAAAACATAGGATACAAATGGCAAGAGGTTGCTCAAATAGTCGGGTATTCTTTACTTAATGAAATATCTTTAGATGTTAGTAAAGCAAATGAATATAGTGATGATCCATACCAGCATTTAGAAATTGACCGAATTGCTTTTTATAGAGCGAGATATGGTGAAATTGAATACATAAACTTATCTTATTTTGACAAAAATCAAATAGATACAACAAAAAGAAGCTTGTATCCTATTTTGCAAAGAACCCAAATTTAAGTAAGCCAATGATTGAAAATCTTCATATTTTAGAAGAATTGGCTAATGCCAAATAAAAAACCAAAAGATCAAGGGACTATCTATCTGGACTAACCTAAAATAGTGAGACAATATAAAACACCTCCAAAATGGCAATACTTGAGATAAGTATTGTGACAT
>NZ_JBPFDQ010000125.1:0-11708 GCF_059415045.1 Ferdinandcohnia sp. SAFN-114
TTTTTTGTCTTCTGGTACGACTCTATAAGTTTCGTTTGCACACACGCAGAGCGTGTGGTTTAAAAAGACTAATAAAACGAGGGCAGACATCGTCTGCCCCTCTATTTTTTTGCGGTAAATAATATCCGTTCAGAAGTCTCCTGAACTGGGTTACTAAAATCTGCAAGCACATCAACTACTTTGAAACCTATTCTCTCAAGCCAATTTTGTAAAGTCTGAATCGGAAAGGTTCGCTGTTCATGAAATTCGTCAAATCTCGTATAATCATCAGAATGTTTATTTTTTACAAAAAACGATAATTCATGTTCTACACTGTGAGGATGTTCCCCCTCAAAACAATTCCAAATAAAACTAACCTCTTCATCACTGCTCACAAATGGCCCATCCATAAAAATGGAGTCCATTTTATAAACGGAATGGACATCAAACAAGAAAAGTCCATCGTGTTCCAATAGCTTGAAAACATTTTGAAAGGTTTTCTGCACATCTTCTTCAGTACGCAAATAATTAAGTGAATCACAGAAAATCACAATCACATCAAATGGATCTAACCCCGAGATTTCCACCATATCCTGTTGGTAAAACTCAATCTTCACTCCGGCTTCCATTGCTTTGTTATTCGCGACTGCCAGCATATCCTCAGAGAGATCTACCCCAACAACCTCAAAGCCTTCTTTTGCAAGTCGAATCGCAATTTCACCTGTTCCGCATCCAATATCAAGAACACGCAGTGGATGTTTTTTATTAAAGTGCGAAACTCTCTCTTTAAAGAACAAAATCCATTGCTCATAATCCACATCACGCATTAGTTCATCGTAGATATAGGCAAATTCTCCATAGCTCATAAACTCAGCACATCTTCTACTGTTTCAGTAGGCGCATCTCCCCACAGACGTTCTAAATTATAGTAGGTACGCTCGTCTTTATGAAATATGTGAGCAATTACATCTCCAAGATCAACAAGAACCCATCTTGCTTCGTCAAAACCCTCAAGACGCTTGATTTGAATACCATTTTCATCGGCTTTGTCTTTGATTTCGCGTGCAATTGCTTGTACTTGTTTTTCAGAATTCCCATGACAGATTAAGAAATAATCGGCAACAAGGGATAGCCCCTTCATATTTAATGCTACAATATTTTCAGCGCGCTTATCGTCAGCAGCTTGAACTGCAAATGTTAAGATGTCTCTTTCATTCACCCTAGGATTCCCCCTTTTTATTTAAGATTAATGCATTATATGTTTGCAAAGTATCAGGATAAATTGCTTGATTTTTTTTTGCCAAAAACATGATGGTGTTTCTTAATGAATAGATGAGGGCTGTGTCTAAATCCTGTTTTGCGATTTCTCTAACTTCCTCTACACCCGGAAAATGTCTACCTGGCTCGATGTAATCTGCGACAAATATAACCTTTTCAAGCAGAGTCATTCTTTCACGTCCAGATGTATGGAAACGGATTGCATCAAGGATTTCTTCATCCTGAATCCCCACCTCTGTCTTAACAAGGTAGGCTCCTACCGGCGCATGCCATAGTTCTGTATTATAAAATAATAAATCCTTCGGCATATGTTGGTCGATAATGATCTGCTTCATCTCTTCCTTTGATCTAAATTTCGCATAGTCATGGAAAATGGCAGCTGTTTCGGCCTTTTTCAAATCAGCATCATATCGTTTGGCCAGGTCAATGGCTGTCTCCATAACACCTAGTGTATGCTGATAGCGATGCTCCGTTAACTGTTCTTTAACAAGTTCTAGGGCCATATCACGTTCCATATAAATGCTTCTCCTCTATATAGTTTCGTACTTTTTCAGGAACTAAATACATTGTATTTCTATTTTCCCTCAGCCTTTTTCTAATCATCGAAGAGGATATATCTAATTGAGGAACATCTACTTCAACAATTGGATATTGAGTCGGAAAAGAATATCCTGGTCTTTTCACCCCAACAAACGTAATTAAATCGATGAGTTCATCAATTTTATGCCAATGCGGCAAATATTCGACCATGTCCCCACCAATAATAAAATAAAATTTTGTATCACGATATTGTTCACGTAACAATAGAATTGTGTCGTATGTATATGAGGGTCCTTCTCTATCCAGTTCAATAAGCTGTAATTTGAATTTTGGTTGGCCTGCAATGGCTAGAGAGAGCATTTCAACCCGCTCCTCATCAGTCACATAACTTTTCCGTTCTTTGTGTGGAGGTATACGATTTGGCATAAACCAAATCTCCGATAAGTTTAGCTGTGTTAATACCTCTGAAGCAATGAACAAATGACCAATATGGGGCGGATCAAATGTACCACCTATGATTCCGATATGGTTCATTTTTTCCCTCCTAGTCGGTCGAAAATGACGCATCAAATTTCTTGCGTACTTAGCTCCGAGAACATAGTGAACAACCAGTTATGCGCTTGCGTCTACTAGTATATTCACGATGTCAATTCCTTAGCGCAAGGGTGTTAGGAAGTAATCTCAAGCAGTTGCCTCGCTTCGGTACTCGGAAGCTCGCGCCGCCTTGAACTTCGGTCCTTTTCAACCTCCTTATTTGAATGCTTATTTGTTAGCCTTTGGTAGCTCCAATTGCTTGTTTTCTTTAGACTCTTTGTATAGCACAATTGTATTTCCAATGATTTGGACCAATTCAGCTTTTGCACCATTGCTCAGCTCTTGCGCTACCGTATCACGGTCATCCTCGCAGTTTTGAAGGACACTTACCTTTAATAGTTCACGAGCTTCTAACGCATCGCTGATTTGTTTAATCATGTTGTCATTTACCCCACCTTTTCCAACCTGAAAGATTGGATCTAAATGATGAGCTTTAGATCGCAAAAAGCGTTTTTGTTTACCTGTTAGCATGTCTTACCTCCTAATAGCTTTGTAACTAGTCTTTCCATTCTGTCTGTGTCTGGAAATATTCCTGTCCATTTTTCAAATGCTAAAGCACCCTGATAAACAAACATTCCAATTCCATTTTGCGTAATTGCACCACGCTTTGCTGCTTCATGCAAGAGTTTGGTTTCAAATGGATTATAAATGATATCACTTACGATAGTTTTTGGAGCCAAATTCTCCAGTCTAAGCGGAATTTCATCAACCTTAGGATGCATACCAACTGAAGTTGTATTGATTATGACTTTATATTTACCCAGAATACTCTCTGCTTCCGCAAAAGCGAGTGCATGCGAGTCAACCGCGAATTTGCAATCGTCAATAATGGCTTTTGCCCGGTCAATCGTGCGATTTACAATATCAATTCTTTTCACACCCATAGCTGCTAATGAAATAAATATCCCTCTAGCTGCACCACCGGCTCCAATTATCAATACATTTGAAGAACACAATTCCTCATTATTGATGACGCGATTTAATGAACGGATAAATCCATTTCCGTCCGTGTTATAGCCTACTAATTTCCCATTTTCATTTACAATCGTATTCACTGCACCGATATTCTTAGTAACCTCTTCAATTTCATCTAAATAGTCGATTACCTTTAATTTATGTGGAATTGTTACGTTAATGCCTGATACCCCGAGTGCCCTTATTCCTTCAATTGCGGCTTTCACCTGGTCCTGTTCCACATGGAAAGCATGGTATCTAGCATTAAGCTTATAATGTTCAAAAATATCATTGTGCATCATCGGTGACATCGAATGTGAAATGGGACTTCCAATTACCCCATATACCTTTTCCATTTCCTCACCCATTACCATTAAGATTACTACTATTTTGTTAAATTAATGATTTTCTTATCATAACCCCAACGCCCTTTGGAACATGAGCTACTACCTTCGTATGTGGTTCATTAATCGTTACCCAACCCAATCCTGAGAAAACAATATCTGTTTTCGCTTCTTTGATCATGAATTCATGGGCAACCAGTGGCGGAAAATCATTTAATTCATGTTTACCAGGAGGCTGTAAGAGCTCACCCTGATGTTTCTCATATAATTCATCAGCATTTTCTAGTTTTGTGCGATGGATATTTAACAAATTTGAGAAATGACAAACGAAAGACTGTCTGCCACCACTTATAAAATCAAACCTTGCTAAGCCACCAAAAAACAAGGTTTGTGCTTCATTTAACTGAAAGACTTTCGGTTTAATTTCTTTCTTAGGTGTAATAACTTTTAAGTCTTGTTTTGATACAAAGTGTGCCATTTGGTGATGATTGATTATTCCTGGAGTATCAAATAAGGAATGCTCCTCATCAAGAGGAATATCAATAATATCTAATGTTGTACCTGGGAAGTGAGAAGTAGTGATGATGTCCTCTTTCTCTCCACTAAATTCCTTAATCAGACGATTAATGAATGTAGACTTTCCGACATTCGTACATCCTACTACGTATACATCTTTTCCAGAACGATAATGCTCAATTGCCTCAGCTACCTCCTTGATGCCTGTACCTTTTTCTGCACTGATTAAAAAGACATCTACCGGTTTTAAGCCAAGTTCTCGAGATGATTCTTTCATCCAGTTTACTAGTTTTTTTGGTTTTACCGATTTCGGTAGCAAATCCACTTTATTACCTACTAATAGTATATTATTGTTCCCCACAAAACGATGAAGACCTGGTAACCAACTGCCATTAAAGTCGAATATATCAACAATCTTTACGATTAATGCATTAGTAGAGCCTATTCCGTGTAAGATTTTTAAAAAGTCATCATCGGTTAAGGATACATCTTGTACTTCATTATAATGCTTTAATTTAAAGCAGCGTTGGCATATGACTTTATCCTTCTCTAAAGCAGATGTTGGTGCATATCCTAATTTTGTTTCGTCAGCTGTTTGGATTTCTACTCCACAGCCAATACAGCTAATCTTCTCTTGTTCCACTCTATTTAATCCTCCCAATAAAGCATTCCACGACGCTTCATCCAAGTTAATATTCTTCTTTCGACTAGGCGGTTAAATTTTGTAAAGAAACCGTCCGTTTGGGCAACTGGAACAACAAGAATAGTATGCATGCCACTCCTGTTCCCACCAAAGACATCTGTTAGAAGTTGGTCACCGATTACAACAACCTCCTCCTTTTGTAGACCCATTTCCTTTACTGCGCGCTTAAAAGCACGTACTAATGGTTTTCTCGCCTCAAAAATAAATGGAATACCTAGTGGATCTGCAAATTCTTTTACCCGTTTTTCATTATTATTTGAGACAATTGTGACGGTAATACCTTGCTCCTTAATTTCCTTAAACCATTCAACAAGTTCTGGAGTTGCACTTGGGCGATCCCATTCTACCAACGTATTATCTAAATCGGTAATGACACCTTTGATGCCTAGTTCTTTTAATTTGCTTGGTGAAACCTCAAAAACTGATTTCACATGTTCATTTGGTAAAAAAACATTTAACAATTTGTTACACCTCTCTCGGACTACCCTTTTTATACCCATCCTATCATAACGAATTAATATGATTTCCACAAAGCAAAAAGATGACAAAATGCATGATAATCTTTCATTTTTTATACAAAAAATAAAAAGTTTTCGACAAAAGTCAGTAAATTTCAACACCTGTGGATAATCTTATGCACATTTTACACAGCGATATACATAGATTTCCAAATTTTATAAACAAAATACCCACAGGTTATCCACCATTTCCTGTGGATAACAGAACGGTTGTTCTATTTTTTTTTTCGTGATAGAGTAAATTTAACAACAACGAATAACATAATAGTATATGCAACATGAGATACTTTAGAACATAATACATGTAATTAATTTAGGAGGTGAATGGCCAACTATTGGCAGTTGATATGAAAAAATTATCAGATGACTTGTTAGTTGAATCTTATTTTAAAGCAATAAAATTAAAGCTAAGTCCTGATTTTATTCACCTTATTGAAACTGAAATTATGCGCAGATCATTGGGACATAAAATTAAAAATATATCATAATTCATTTAATTAAAGAGCCATTTAACGGCTCTTTTTTTCTTTATCATTAATTATCCCTAAAACTTCACCTACTTTAATATCCGTCGAAGCATTAATTTTAGGACTAAGCATAAAACTGTCTTTTTCAAATAACAATATGACGGTTGAGCCAAATGAAAAGTACGCAATTTCTTCCCCTTTTTCCACAGTATCACTTGTATATGTAGTTTCTATACTATTTACAAACATTGCACCTACCTTAACCATTGCAACATATGTATCATTGCCCTTTATTTCTGTGATTTTTCTAAAGTTCTTGGATAAAGGATCTCTACCATATTTTAACCCCAGTCGATTAACCGGATACGATTTCCGGCCTAATTCCCATTGTTTCGTTACGACCCCAGTAATTGGACTATGAATTCGGTGATAGTGGCTTGGGCTTAAATAAAGTATAAGGAAGGTACCACCTATGTATTTTGAAAGGGACTCTTCATCACCGAGCATTTCGGCAACCTGGTAGTGTTTACCCTTTACAATCATTTCTTTTGAAGCGGTAATAATCCCCGTTTCTTCAATGACAGCATCAACAGGACTAATAACCGTATTTTCGGTCTGATCGATTTCCCTACTTTCTTTTCTAAGCCGTCTTACAAAAAGGTCATGTAGGGTTGAGAACTCAGTCAAGTTTTTTTCCATTTCGGCTTGGTTAATATTGTATATTTTCGCATAACTCGGAATAAGTATAGCACTAACTCTTGATTGTGAAAATTTTTTTAAAATCGCCGATGAAAAACGATGATTTGTTAATTCTATAAAAAAGCGATAAAGCCATTTTTGCAAACCCAATTCCTCCTAGGATGTAACAATTCTCTTTACAAAAGCAAAATGGAACGAATAAAATAAGATTAATAAAGTAATACTATACCATTTTATTGATTTTTGGTCCTTTTTACAAAGACTTTTCCAAGAAAGGAGTGATGAGATGTTTTTATTAGATTATTTAGATTCAACTTTAAAAAAGCTTAAAGCACACACCGCTAATATCCTTACTTTAATTAACTTAAGCTTAGGTGGTTTTTCAATATTATTTATTCTTAAAAACGAATTAAATTTAGGATTATTGTTGATTTTTTTAGCCGCTCTTGCTGATCGATTTGATGGAATGGTAGCAAGAAAATTTCAAATTGAATCAGAGCTTGGAAAACAGCTTGACTCGATGTGTGATATTATTTCATTTGGAGTCGCACCTGCACTTTTATTATACCAAGGAATTATTCATGAATTCGGAGCACCGGGAATGTTTTTCACCGTTTTTTATATCGGATGCGGCGCATTTCGATTAGCAAAATTTAATATTAGCGACAATAAAGGCTTCTTCATTGGCTTACCAATTACAGCTGCAGGCTGTCTTTTGACATTAAGCTTCTTAGCAATCCCTTATGTTTCTCCTCAATTTTTTATTTACCTCATGATTATCCTGTCCTTCCTGATGGTTGGTACATTTAAATTAAGGAAAGTTTAATTCAAATCCAAAAACACCTATCCACTTTTAACAGCAGATAGGTGTTTTTTCTTGTCTGGCTCCAGGCACCAAAGGATTCTATTGCCTAAGGCCATGCAGATTTTGCTTTTCTAATTACTTGGTCAGTTCTAAAAATTCCTCGACATCTTTTATCGAAAGTTTTACTGCTTTTTCCCAGAAGTCGCGCTTCGTCAAATCAACACCTAAGTGCTTTGCAGCAAGGTCTTCTACTTTCATGCTTGCTGTATCCTTTAACAGTGCAATGTACTTCTCTTCATAATCTGTTCCCTCTTCTAATGCCTTTGCATAAATACCTAAAGAGAATAAATAACCAAATGTATATGGGAAGTTATAAAAAGGTACTCCAGTTATATAGAAATGCATTTTTGACGCCCAGAATTGTGGATGGTATTCCTCTAGTGCGCCACAGTATGCTTCCTTCTGCGCTTCAAGCATAAGTTCATTAAGACGATCTGTGCTTACAATACCCTGTTTGCGTTCTTCATAGAATCTTGTTTCAAATAAGAACCGAGCATGAATATTCATATAAAACGCAACACTTCTCTGGATTTTATCCTCTAGAAGAGCGAGCTTTTCATCTTCTGATTTTGCATTTTTTACAGATGCATCCGCGACAATCATTTCTGCGAACGTGGATGCAGTTTCTGCAACGTTCATTGCATAACTACGATTTAACGTGTGAACCCCTGCCATAGCATGCTGATGAAATGCATGGCCCAGCTCATGGGCAAGCGTTGATACATTAGATGGTGTTCCTGAGAACGTCATAAAGATTCTAGATTGATTGCTTTCAGGGAAACTTGTGCAAAACCCGCCTGGTCGTTTACCAGGACGATCTTCAGCTTCAATCCAGCTATCTTCAAATGCTTTTTGGGTAAATTCAGTAAGCTCAGATCCAAACTTACTAAATTGTTCTAATATAAATTCGGCACCTTCTTGATAGGAGACCTTTGATTCAGTTTGTCCTACTGGTGCATCCAAATCATACCAACTAAGTTTATTTAGACCTAATACCTTTGCTTTACGGTTCAAATACTCAACAAATGGAGCTTTGTATTCCGTAATAACGGACCACATGGTTTCAAGCGTTTCCTTAGACATTCTGTTTATATCTAACGGTTCTTGGAGAACATTTTCCCACCCTCGTGCTTTATACACATTTAAACGGAACCCGCCAAGATGATTCAACGACTCACCAATATAATCTGAATGTTCAGCCCAAGCTTTTTCCCATTGCTCAAACATCGTCTTGCGGACATTACGGTCAGAGCTTGAAAATTTGTTAAATGCTTGTCCAACAGAAAGTTGTTTTTCTTCTCCATTTTCCTTAAATGGAACTTTGATGTTTCCAACTACCATATTATAAAGCTGTCCCCAAGCGTGATATCCATCAACACCTAAGGCATTAATAAGATTTTCTTGCTCAAGTGATAGCTTTTCTTTTGCTCTCATTCTTCTTTCTTCTAATACATACGATAGCTCATTTAATGGCTCCTCTGATAAAAGCTTATTCCAAACTGTTTCCTCAATTGCAACCAGCTTTTGATCAAATGCAGTAAGTACCGATTGAAGTTGTGCACTTAACTGTGTTGTTTTGCCTTGTAAAAGAGTAGCGCCTCGATCTGTAGTATCTTGTGCTGTCAAACAGCTAACAAAGGCACCCGCTTGGCGAAGCTTTTTAAAAGATGATTGGAAAGCATTTAGTATGTTTAATAATTCTTCTTTATCTTTCTCATTTGTTGGTACTTGAAAAGCGTCAACTAATGCATCGAATTCTGAAATTTCATTATGTAGCGCTTCCAAGAAGGAGTGAAATGCAGGTGAACTGCTCCCCCCTTCGAAAAATACGTCTAAATCCCATTTTAGTTCATATGTACTCGTGCTCATATTTGTTCTCCCTTCTAATTACTTAGTCTCCCTAAATAATTTATATGATTCATTATAAATGGATTTTTAAAAAATTTCTATCATTTCGGGAAACTTTTGACTTTCTCACCCGTTTTACACTCCTTGAATGAAATTTTACCTTTGGTGGTAAACTTAGGAAAAACCCGGAGTTGTTTGTAATGAAGAAGAATTTAATTCAAAACTATATAGAAAAGTTTAAAAACGCTAAACTAGACCCCGAACAATATCCGGAAGTATCTGCTGCAGAAGATATTCAAATTAAAAAACAGGAAATTAATCAAGATCTTCAGATCAATATTTCAACATTAAAAATAATCTATTCAATACCTGAAAACAATGATGTAAAAATACATAGTTTTACGATTGGTGGATTAAATAAAAAAGCAGCTCTTTTGTTTATTTCAACCATTACTGATATAGACTTGATTAACAATCACATTCTCGAACCTTTGCTTAACAATCAAAGTCCATCTAAGGAAATACAGAACCTTATAGAGGTCCAATCATTTTCAATGGTAAACAAAATTCAAGATATTGTTAACGGTGCAAATCAAGGGAATGCAGTATTACTAATTGATGGTAAACCACATTCATTTATAATCGGTACCTCTGATTTTCAAAGTAGGTCCGTTGAAAAAGCCGAAAATGAAATTGTCATTAAGGGCCCAAAGGAGGCTTTTAACGAAAAGGTAGATACAAATATATCACTAATTCGAAAAAAGATTAGAAGTGAAAACTTAATCGTAGAGCAATCTACTATATCTAAACGATCTAATAATGAACTTTATATTCTATATATCAAGGATCTCGCAAACGACAAAATGGTCAAAAATATAAAAGAGAGAGTAAATGCATTGGATGTCGATGCAATCCAAAACCTTTCACTATTAGAACAATATATTGAAGAAAGACCGAAATCAATCTTCCCTAGTCTTTTGTATACTGAAAGACCTGATCGTGCGTCTTCATTTTTAGAAGACGGATATATCGTGTTATTAATGAATAACTCACCTGCTGCATTAATATTGCCTGCAACATTTTGGTCTTTTATTCATAATCCTGAAGATCATTATTTACGATTTCTTTATGGTAATTTCATCCGAGTATTACGTGTATGTGCATTGTTTATTACTCTTTTCGCTTCAGCTATTTATGTATCAGTAACGAATTACCATTCAGAAATGGTCCCCACTGATCTTTTATTAGCTATCTCTGCAACTCGTGAAAAAGTTCCTTTCCCTGCACTTGTAGAGATATTAATGATGGAAATAGCTTTCGAACTTATTCGAGAAGCAGGACTTCGAGTCCCTAATCCTATTGGACCGACAATTGGTATTGTTGGGGCACTTATTTTAGGTCAGGCAGCTGTACAGGCGAACATTGTTAGCCCGATTGTTGTTATTGTTGTTGCATTAAGTGGTCTTTGTTCATTTACACTAAGTGATGTAAGCATGAATTTTGCGATAAGAATTATACGTTTCATTATTATTCTTTCTGCTGGCCTATTTGGTATTTTTGGTATGACTGCTTTGTTTACTGTTGGGATGTTTTATATGGTTTCCTTAAAATCTTTTGGTGTTCCGTACTTATCTCCAATGTCACCAAAATACCTTTCATCTAAGGATACAATCATCAGACAGATTTTAAAGAGTGAAAGAATTCGTCCAGGTTATCTAAAGCCAAAAGACGTCATAAAAAAAGCTGAGGAATAAAAAAATGGAGCAATCTAAAGGTAAAATCGGAATAAGAGAATTTGTTGCTATGGTAATCTTGGTTGTTGGTGTAAAGCTTTCTGATGATACCCCAGCCATTTTCGTAAACTATCTTAGTAACGCCTTATGGATGGCACCTATTATTATTGGGTTATTTTCTATTATTCCAATTTTTTTAACATTAAAAGTCATAACAGCCTACAAAAATAAAAATTTACATGACGTTATTATTCATCTATTTGGAAAATTTTTAGGAACCTTTCTTTCCTGTATTCTGGTCCTTTCGGGTCTTACTGGGCTCACTTTGGACTCTGCCATTTATGTTGATATTATTGGGACAATGTATTTTACAGAGACACCTATCTTAATCATTTATACTGTGCTAATGGCTGTTTGTGCTTATGGCGCAAACAAGGGCCTTGAACATATTGGAAGTGTTTCATGGCTAGTACTTTTCTATATAAAATTTTCACTGCTCATCGCCTTAATTTTATCGCTAAAAGAAAGTAGCTCTTCTTTCTTGTTTCCATTTTTCGGACCAGGGATTGTTGAAGTAGTAAAAAAGAGTACAACCCTGAACTGACCTAGCCAAATGAGACATATATAAAACACCTATCCATATTAAATTTAACACTTTTTCATTAATTTG
>NZ_JBPFDQ010000126.1:0-11474 GCF_059415045.1 Ferdinandcohnia sp. SAFN-114
ATCAAATTAATGAAAAAGTGTTAAATTTAATATGGATAGGTGTTTTATATATGTCTCATTTGGCTAGGTCAGTTCACCTTTGGTCTTTTTTTGTCATTTTGTTCATATTTCTACCCTCCATGCTCAACAAGAGATTCAAGCTGCTGACGATGATACATATCACGATACCATCCTTCATTCTCCATAAGCTCGTCATGTGTACCATGCTGAGCTATCCTGCCATTCTCTATGACAAGAATTTGGTTGGCGTGCTGAATCGCACTTAAACGATGAGATGTGATTATGGTTGTTTTTCCTTGTCGATTTTCTCGTAAAGCACGCAAAATTTCCTCTTCTGTTTTAGCATCAACTGCAGATAATGAATCATCTAGAATTAGTATTTCTGGGTTCATTATGAGTGCTCTAGCTATTGAAATACGTTGCTTTTGTCCTCCTGATAAAGACACCCCGCGTTCGCCAACAACCGTTTCATATCCGTCAGTAAACTGCAATATATCATCATGGATATTTGCAGTCTTTGCTGCTTCGAAAATTTCATTTATTGAGGCATCCGGTTTTGCAAAGGCAATATTATCTGCGACGGTTGCCGAGAAAAGAAAATGATCCTGCGGAACATACCCAATACTTTTTCGTAAGGCATCTAGCGTATACCCTTTTATCTCTTTTTCGCCTATTATTATGTTACCCTCATAACCTTCTATTTCACGAATTAATAGTTTCAACAATGTCGTTTTTCCTGCACCCGTTTTTCCAACAATACCAAGTGTTTGGCCTTGTCTTAAGTGAAAATAGATTTCTTTAAGTGTCTGTTTTTGTTCTCCAGGATATGCAAATTTTGAAATCGAATATACGACATCACCTGATGGGGTCGTCTCACTCGAATTCTCACAATCTTTTATTTCCATAGGCTCAGCCAAGAGCTTTGAAACCCGGTCATAAGATGCTCTTCCGCGCTCAACTATATTAAATAGCCACCCGAAAGCTAGTAGTGGCCAAATTAAAAGTCCTAAGTATGTTGTAAAAGTGACCAACTCCCCTAGTGTCATTTCACCAGATAGCACATACCTTGAACCAAACACAAGTGCTAGAAAGAAAGAAATGCCTACAATTAATGAAATCGTTGGATCATAAAGGGCATCAACCTTTGCTACGGAAAGATTTTTTTGAACAACATCATCAGACTGCTTACGAAAGACATTTGTATCCTCTTCTTCCTGCCCGAATGTTTTAATGACCTTTATTCCACTAATACTTTCTTGTACTTTATCATTAAGACTAGAAAAAGCTTCCTGCGCCTTATGAAAACGTCTATGTAACAGAGTTCCATAATAATTCGTAGAGAGAGCCATAAACGGCAATGGTATGAGACAAATTAAAGTTAGCTTCCAATTTATTGTAAATGCCATCGTCAATAACACAAACCCACCTGTTGCAAGCGAGTCGACTAAGGTAAGGACACCTGATCCCGCTGTTTGTTGAATCGCTTGCAAATCATTTGTGGAATGTGCCATCAAGTCACCAATTCTTCTTTTCTGGAAAAATCCTTGCGACATCTTCGTAAAATGTTCATACAAACGGTTCCTAAGTAATCTTGCTAATTTGACAGATGAGCCAAAAATCATAATTCTCCAAAAGAATCGAACGATATAAACGGTACACGCAGTTGCTAACAAAATAGCTAACCACTTATATAAGATTTCTTTTGTTAGTGTACCTTGTGCAATAAAATCAACCGTCATCCCAATTACTTTTGGTGGAACTAGTTCCAATAAAGCAACAATCATTAATAAAAAAATACCAGTAATGTAAGACTTTTTTTCCTGTTTAAAAAACCACATTAATTCTTTAAAGATTTTCATCCTATTATCCTCCGAAAGACGAAATAAGTGCCATAATAGTTTACCAAATTTTTAGAATTCTAGGAAGGTGCTTCCAAGCTTTAAGTGATAAATAAGTGTAAAATATTCTATTTCCTTAAAAGTTTTACTATAATGGGTTTAGAGAAAAAATGAGGTGAATATTCATGATTAAATACAAGGAGCTTCATCATGTGAGTTTAACGGTAACGAATCTTGAAAAGGCAAAAGACTTTTACAGCAATATTCTATGTTTGAACGAGATTGAACGTCCTAATTTTGATTTCCCTGGTGCCTGGTATGAAATTGGAAACCAGCAGTTACATCTAATTTACCTACCGGAATCTCAAACGATTCGAAAGGATAAAAGTATAAGTAGTCGCGAAGGACATTTTGCACTAAGAGTTGAAAACTACTATGACACATTAAATTGGTTATCAATCAATAATGTGACCGTCCTAGAAAAACCGGATAGCGTCAGTGGTTTTGCGCAAATCTTTTGTGCGGATCCCGATGGAAATTTAATCGAGCTTAACGTAGATCAAATGGAATTATAAGAACGAATACAAAAAAGCCACTTTTCCAGTGAAATTCTCACTAGAGAAATGGCTTTTTATGGTAGTAGAATGCATATTTGTCCAAGTTTTTATTGCTTGTCCATTTGACCGTTCATTGCTTTTAGCATTTGATTGATCTTCTTTTGTGATGGTTTTTGACCCATTTGCATCATCATTACTTTTAGCATTTGCTCATTGATTGGTGGATTTTTCTTCAAGTAATTCATCATGTATTTACGTGCAATAAAAAATCCTAATGCAACGCCACCAAGTAAAGCTACCACGATTAGTAAGATAGCTAACCACATTTGCATAAAAAAACTTCCTCCTTCATGTTGTCTCATTACAGTGTACTAAACCATTAGCTATTATACAATATTTGTTTTATGTTTTCCTAGCTTTTATACAAACTTTCTTTCTTTAATCGGGTTTAACCACCCATATTTGTTTGCTTTAAAATCCATTGCTAGGAAACAACGATCATATTTACGAAGGATTTCAAAAAATGCCGTCTCAGCTTCATAGCTTCCTGTAGACTCTAAATGGATGTAATCATTATGTATCGTTAGTTTTGCAAAGCTATTAAATTCATTCCATTCGAGAGTGTGCATATGACTTTGACGACTATAATAAGAATAATGAGCAAGGCTTCCTTCAATTTTTTGGTGGATACGTAATGAAGGAATCGTCCTTGTAATAAATTCAATTTGCTTATTGAGTATTTCTTTCCGCTCATATTTAGCTTGGTTATGCTCTAAAAATAAATGATAGATTAGTGATTCCCGTCCAAAGTAATGAGTTGCAAATTCTTCTTCTATTAAATAAATGTGGTATTCTCTCATACTCTTTCCTCCTAATACTACCTATTAAGAATAGTATATTCGAAAGAGTCTGTGATTTTTGTCTGACGTTGGAGTAAGAATCGTCTAGTTTTGTCGAAACTTTTGTTTATGTAGTACAGGGGCCCGAATCGACCCCTATTTTTTATTAAAGCAGTTGTTTTACACGGCTTACTACATTTTCAACTGAGAAACCATATTCCTTCAGTACGATTTCACCAGGAGCTGAAGCACCAAACTCATGGATACCAAGTATATCTCCCTCATCACCCGTATATCTTTCCCAACCAAGTGGTGTTGCCATTTCAATCGCTAAACGTTTTTTCACATTCGGAGGAATAACCGACTCTTTGTATTCTTTTGACTGTGCCTCGAAACGGTCCCATGAAGGCATACTTATAACGGACACCTCAATATTTTCACTAGCGAGTTGTTTTTGTGCCTCAACTGCTAGACTAACCTCCGATCCTGTTGCTAATAGAAGAGCTGCTGGCTGTCCAGATTTTGCAGGTGATAGAACATAAGCACCTTTCTGAACACCTTCATAAGCTTTCTCGGCTGTTCCTTCTAATGTTGGCAGGTTTTGTCTCGTTAAAATGAGAGCTGTAGGAATTTCTTTCGATTCAATAGCCGTTCTCCATGCAGCTGCCGTTTCATTTCCATCCGCTGGTCGAATGACAGACAAATTTGGCATTGCTCGTAATGCTGGTAATTGTTCTACAGGCTCGTGTGTTGGTCCATCTTCTCCAACCGCGATACTATCGTGAGTAAATACATAGGTTACAGGAACTTTCATTAAAGCAGCTAATCGAATGGCTGGTCGTAAGTAATCGGAGAATACAAAGAATGTTCCCCCATATACCTTCACACCGCCATGAAGAGCCATCCCATTTAAAGCAGCACCCATTGCGAACTCACGTACTCCAAACCATATATTCCGACCACTGTAATCCTTAGGCATAAAGTCAGCAGCACCATTAATCATTGTTTTATTTGATCCCGCTAAATCAGCTGAACCGCCAAAGAATTGCGGTACACTCTTTGCTATTGCATTTAATGCTTCACCAGAAGATGCTCGGGTTGCTAGCTTCTTACCCACCTCATAAACTGGTAGCGTGTTCTCCCAGCCATCAGGAAGTCTACCCTCTATTGCCATTTCTAACTGCTTCCCGAGTTCTGGGTTAGTCTCCTTGTATCGACTGAACATTTGATTCCATTCTTGTTCACTTTGTTCACCATTTCTTTTTACTGTTTCCTCAAAATGAGTATAGACCTCACTTGGAATGTGAAAATCATTTTCAAACGTCCAGTTATACGCTTCCTTCGTTAATTTTA
This sequence comes from Ferdinandcohnia sp. SAFN-114, assembly GCF_059415045.1. Classification (NCBI taxonomy): domain Bacteria; kingdom Bacillati; phylum Bacillota; class Bacilli; order Caryophanales; family Bacillaceae; genus Ferdinandcohnia; species Ferdinandcohnia sp. SAFN-114. The sequence continues at coordinate 4,588 of NZ_JBPFDQ010000126.1, forward strand.
ATTCATCGGCTCCCAATGGTTCACCGTGTGCCTTTGACTTTCCAGCTCGGTTTGGAGAACCATAACCAATTGTCGTTCGAACTTCAATGAGAGCTGGACGTGCTAAATCTCCTTTAGCCTCCTCAATCGCTTTATCAATCGCTTCTACATCATTCCCATCCTCAACACGTAGATATTGCCAGCCATAGGACTTATACCTTTGTTCGATAGATTCTGAAAACGCTTGATTAAGATCACCATCAAGGGAAATATCATTAGAATCATACAAAACAATTAGTCGACCTAATTTTAGATGTCCTGCTAATGATGAAGCCTCACCTGATACACCTTCCATCAGGTCACCATCACCACAAATGGCATATGTATAATGGTTAACAATTTCAATTGAGTCATTATTATAGACACCCGCTAAATGGCGTTCTGCCATCGCCATTCCAACAGCCATAGCAATACCTTGGCCGAGTGGGCCAGTAGTTGCATCGACACCTGCCGTGTGGCCATACTCAGGATGCCCCGGGGTCTTACTGCCCCATTGGCGAAACTGCTTTAAGTCATCAATTGTTAAGTCGTAACCAGATAGGTGTAACATACTGTACAATAATGCAGAGCCGTGTCCCGCAGATAAAACAAATCGATCACGGTTGAACCAATGTGGGTTTTTCGGGTTATGTTTCATATGTCGAGTCCATAAAGCATATGTCATGGGTGCTGCTCCCATTGGCATACCTGGGTGTCCTGAATTTGCCTTTTCAACAGCATCAATAGAAAGTGTTCGAATTGACGCTATCGACAAGTCTGTTAGTGATTGTGTCATAAAAATAAACATCCTTTCAAGAGTTTCTAACGAACTAACATATAACATAGCAGTTCTTCATTGATAGTATGCACAAAAAAAAAGAATACATAGAAATCTATGTATTCTTTATTAATGCAATCTTTTCCGCTTACTATTTTTCAGTTTTTCTGGGGTTACATCATTACCCTCAGGATCAACAACTTTTACAGAATGTAATGTATTAGTCATTGAACTTCTAAAAACACGTAGGTACTCTTGTCTAAGCTCTTGCTGTTCTTCTTTTTCTTTATCCGTAAGACCAACTGTCTTCGCTTTTTTTGCAAGAGCATTGATCCGATTGATTTTATCTTTTGAAAGCATAATTATTACTCCTTGTTTATTCTTTTCTAAATCATAGTTCATAGTACTAGATGAAAAGATATTTTACAAGTCATCCACATTACGCATTTAGCTTGCACTAATAATAACCATTCCCATACTTAATAAAACAAATAGTACATAATAGATAAATCCGCCTTGTAATTTCCTTAACATCTTTATTTCACTCCTATAGAATGTTTGTTCGTATTTTATATTTCTATTATAGACCGAACATTTGTTTTGTGTCAACAAAAATTCGAACTTATGTTTGTATAATCTAGTAAAACATGCTATACTCAACTTAAGAAATTCGGTATTTGTCGAAGTTACTAGGTCACCTGAACAGTGAGATCGAAGAGAAGATTTAAATACATATATAATATAAGTGCAAGGGGATGAGCGAAGATGACAACGAAGCTTTCTAAAAGACAGCAGGATATATTGAATTACATAAAACAAGAAGTTAAAGAAAAGGGCTACCCACCTTCCGTAAGGGAAATTGGGGAGGCTGTTGGTTTAGCATCAAGTTCAACAGTACACGGACATTTGTCCAGACTAGAAAGCAAAGGCTTGATTCGAAGAGACCCTACTAAACCTCGCGCGATTGAAATTTTACAGGTTGACGAAAATGAAACAATTCCAACTGCAAACGTTGTGAATGTCCCAGTCATAGGTAAGGTTACTGCAGGACAACCAATTACAGCTGTGGAAAATATTGAAGAGTACTTCCCATTACCTGATCGTTTTGCTGCCCATGATGACCAAATTTTTATGCTTGAGATAATGGGAGATAGTATGATCGAAGCGGGGATTCTTGACGGAGACTATGTGATTGTTAGACAACAGCATTCAGCTAACAATGGGGATATTGTTGTTGCAATGACAGAGGAAGATGAAGCGACTGTAAAACGTTTCTTTAAGGAAAAAGATCATATCCGCTTGCAACCGGAAAACTCAATGCTCGAACCGATCATCCTTAAAAACGTAGTCATATTAGGAAAAGTTATTGGCGTATACCGTACAATTCATTAATCTAAAAAAGGAACATTTCTAAATGAAATGTTCCTTTTTTATTAGCAAAAAAACCCTTAACACATCCACGTGTTAAGGGTTCATTTATTAATACATAGTCATGTATTGCTCTCTCTCCCATGGATGAACCTGGGTACGGAACATATCCCATTCGATCTCTTTTGCTTCAATAAAGTGTTCGAACAGATGTCCGCCTAATGCTTTGATTAACACTTCATCCTGCTTAAGCATATCCAATGCAAGAGATAAAGTTGGTGGTAAATCCACAATGCCCGCTTCATTACGCTCTTCTTTATTCATCACATAGATGTTTCTGTCAACAGGTGCTGGTGGTGTCAATTTGTTTTTGATACCATCTAATCCTGCAGCTAATAGTACAGCCATTGCCATATAAGGGTTTGCTGCCGGGTCAACTGAACGCACCTCGACACGTGTGCTTAAACCACGTGAAGCCGGGATACGAACAAGTGGACTTCTATTTTGAGCAGACCAAGCCACATAGCAAGGTGCTTCATAACCAGGTACTAGTCGTTTATATGAGTTTACAGTTGGATTTGTAACAGCTGTAAAATTAGGCGCATGCTTTAAAATACCTGCAATAAAATGTCTAGCATTATCACTTAATTGTAGATCCGCATTAGGATCAAAGAATGCATTTTCCGCGCCTTTGAATAATGATAGGTTACAGTGCATTCCTGAACCCGCTACTCCAAACAATGGTTTTGGCATAAAGGTTGCATGTAAACCATGTTTACGAGCAATTGTTTTTACAACAAGCTTAAAAGTCTGAATTTCATCACACGCTGTTAAAGCATCCTCGTATTTAAAATCAATTTCGTGTTGTCCAGGTGCAACCTCATGGTGAGAAGCTTCAATTTCAAATCCCATTTCCTCAAGCTCTAATACGATATCACGGCGGCAGTTTTCACCAAGGTCTGTTGGCGCTAAGTCAAAGTAACCACCATTATCGTTAAGTTCAAGAGTTGGTTCACCTTTTTCATTTAACTTAAATAAGAAAAACTCAGGTTCAGGGCCAAGATTGAAATCCGTAAATCCTAGTTCTTCCATTTCTTTCAAGACTCTCTTTAAGTTGTTACGAGGGTCCCCTTCGAATGGAGTACCATCCGCATTATGAATATCACAAATTAAACGAGCAACCTTCCCTTTTTCTGCAGTCCACGGGAAAACTACCCATGTATTTAAATCTGGATATAGGTACATATCTGATTCTTCGATACGAACAAAGCCTTCGATTGAAGAGCCATCAAACATCATTTTATTGCTCAATGCTTTTTCTAATTGACTTACGGGAATTTCAACGTTTTTAATTGTTCCAAGAATATCTGTAAATTGTAAACGAATAAATTTTACATTCTCTTCTTTTGCTAAACGAAAAATATCATCTTTCGTATATTTGGACATTGTGTTTCCTCCCCAAACCTAGTTGTAAGTATAGTTTTGTAATCAATATGCTATTAATGAAAAAATCTCGACATATCATTATGATGCGGACCTGACTGCTTTTTAAATCTTCCAGCTTGCAATAATTCATTTCTTAAAAGTTTTCTCAGCTCAGAATTAGATATTTCCTGTTTCACAGGCTCAACAGGCTTTTCTTCCGCAACTTGTCCTGAATTTCGGACTGCGAATATTTGTTTAATTCCTGCCAAATTGACCTTTTGTTCGATCAAGCTTTTTATTTCAAGTAATCGATCAACGTCATTAAATGAGTATAGTCTTCGATTTGTTTCAGTTCTTGCTGGAGAAATCAAACCATTTTCCTCATAATAGCGAATTTGCCTTGCAGATAATTCAGTTAATTGCATGACAATTCCAATCGGAAAGAGTGGCATGGAACGCCGAATTTCATCACTCATATGGGATCCTCCTTTTCGCAATGAATAAGTTAATATTATATGATGTTAGATTATCTGTCAACACAATGTTAGAAAACATAACATGAAATTTCATATAAAAAAAGAGGAGTTTAATCCTCATTCTTTATCGAAATAAGTTGTTTAGTAAGCAATTGGTTAAGCGCAAGACAAATGGCAATTTTCACATGAGAATATGTAAGTCCACCTTGTACATATGCAACATATGGAGGACGTGTTGGACCATCCGCTGTTAATTCAATGCTAGCACCTTGAATAAACGTTCCTGCTGCCATGATCACGTCATCCTCATACCCCGGCATATAACTTGGATATGGCGTTACGTGTGAGTTTATAGGAGAAGCATATTGGATTGCTTGACAGAAGGAAACCATCATATCTTTGTTATCAAATTGAACAGATTGAATTAAATCTGTTCTTTCACTATCCCAGCTTGGCTCTGTTTTCAGACCGATTTTTTCTAAAATCGCAGCTGTAAATACGGCTCCTTTTAACGCTTGTCCCACAATATGTGGTGCAAGGAATAATCCCTGATACATTTCCTGCAGAGAATAAAGTGATGCCCCTGCTTCTGCTCCAATGCCAGGGGATGTCATTCGATATGAACATGCTTCAACAAGTTCTTTTTTTCCCACTAAATATCCGCCAGTTTTTGCAAGTCCGCCTCCTGGGTTTTTAATAAGCGAACCGGCAATTAAATCAGCTCCTACATGACATGGCTCTTGTAATTCAACGAATTCACCATAACAATTATCAACAAAAACAACAACATCAGACTTGATTTCTTTGACGAACTGGATCATTTCTTTTATTTCTGCAATCGTAAAGGAAGGTCTTGTTGCATATCCTTTTGAACGCTGAATTCCAATCATTTTTGTATTTTCATGAATAGCATTTTTAATTGCTTCAAAGTCTGGTCTTCCTTCAGGTGTTAAATCGACTGTATTATATCCAATATGAAACTCCTTTAAGGATCCATTTCCTGTACCTCTAATCCCTACAATCTCTTCTAAAGTATCATATGGATTTCCTGTAATATATAGCAATTCATCATTCGGTCGCAACACCCCAAACAATGCAATCGAAATGGCATGAGTCCCTGAAATAATTTGCGGACGTACAAGTGCTGCTTCACCCCCAAAAATATGGGCGTACACCGCTTCCAATGTATCTCTTCCAATATCATCATAGCCATAGCCTGTTGAGGGAATGAAGTGAGAATCACTTACTCGATTATCTTGGAAGCTTTTTAACACTTGATATTGATTGTAATCAATATTTTTATCAATCTTCGTATGAACCTCTTTAATTTCTTGTTCGGTTTCTTCAACTAATTTCGAAATTAGTTTACCATAATCTAATTCTGTAAACATGATGTTTTCCCCTTTATGATTGAAAATCGTCTAGTTGACCATTCAATGAGTGACTTGGAAAAATAAAGCCAGTGCAATCGTATTTTTCCACTTCTTCATTGTAACGAAGTTCTTTCAAAATCGTTTCTTGTTTTAAATGTGCTAATAATCTACCTTCCGAGCTAGGTAGAGATACCTTGTATTCTTTCATCTCCTCAATCATTGAATCCTCTACCCTTGTCTTAATTACCACTAAATCATTTTCATCAAAAGCACTAACTAAAATGGATTTAGATGTTGACGAAGGAACAAAATCAGGGTGAACTTTATCTTTTTTATTATAAATAGTCAGAATCGGAATTGATTCAACACCTAGTTCATCCAAAAGCTTCAATACTGTTTTTTCATGATTAAAATAATCAGGATTTGAAGAATCAACCACATGGACAATTAAATCTGCTTCTTTTACCTCTTCTAAAGTTGAGCGAAACGCAGCTATTAGCGAAGTAGGCAAATCTTGAATAAATCCTACTGTATCCGTTAATAGTGTAGTTAATCCACATGGAAGAATCATTTTACGAGTCATTGGGTCAAGTGTCGCAAATAATAAATTTTCTTCAAATGAATCTGCCTCAGTTAGTCTATTAAATAATGTCGATTTTCCTGCATTTGTATAACCTACCAATGCGATTTGATATGTATTATTTTTCTTTCTTCGTTCGCGATAGCGCTCCCTGTGCTGTACAATAACTGATAATTGATTTTTGATATCATCAATCCGCTTATGAATATGTCTTCTATCGGTCTCTAGTTTTGTTTCCCCTGGACCTCTCGTCCCAATTCCACCACCGAGTCTTGATAATTCAATCCCCTTACCTGTTAATCGGGGTAATAGATATTGGAGCTGAGCTAATTCTACCTGTAATTTTCCTTCTTTTGAGTTTGCTCTAGAAGCAAAGATGTCAAGAATCAGCTGGGTTCGATCAATCACCCTAGCTTGAAGACTAGAAGATAGATTCCTTACTTGGCTTGGGGATAACTCATCATTAAAAATGATTACATCTGGCCCTAGTTCTTCTTCAAGATGCACTAACTCTTCCACTTTACCTTTTCCTATGTATGTAGCAGGATGGACTTTTGCACGCTTCTGCGTAACAGTCATTACCACTTGGCCCTTGGCTGTTTTAGTTAATGATTGTAATTCTTCGAGCGAATATTCAAACCGACTTTCGTCTTCATTTTGAATATGACAGCCTACAAGTATCGCTTTTTCCATATCTTTCTTTTGTTCGTTTACCAATCAATTTACCTACTTTCATGGAAGGTGTTTTTCTTACGTTATCATATCAAATTTAATGAAACTATACCAATTTTGAAAGTAAGTATCCGCCCGTAGAACGGGCGGTTTTGATTTCGCCCTATAAGGGCACTTTACCAACGAAGCCCCTAAAG
>NZ_JBPFDQ010000127.1:0-11159 GCF_059415045.1 Ferdinandcohnia sp. SAFN-114
GTTTATAAAATGTGTGATATTTTATTTGGTTACTTAATTTTAAATGATTTTAAACATTTTCTTGACTTTTAATAAAATTGTTTAGCGAAATAACTACGGCAATGACTGCTACGATTAATGTTCCGAATCCGATCATGAGAGATAGCGCCTCGTAAACAGAAACCATTATTGCCACCCCCCTTCATAACTGGGAGTGACCACATTGCCCACCCTGCTTCAACTGTATAACTCCATTATACCCCAAATTGTGTTCGTTTTCCCTAAGATGTACCAAAAAACTTAAGGCATATTTATTTTTTTATCGTTCGTAATAAATACAATGTAATTAAACGCTTTTTCTAAATCCTCTAGTGGTACTACATCATTATCTAACAGCTGATTTTTATCCCCTTCCTATAATACATAAAATGTACCCTTTGCTATTACTTCGTTTTCTTTTATAATTTTCAATTCATATTCCCCTAATTCTGAAGGAGTAATAAAGGTATCATATAATCCTTCCCAATCTGGAGGTACTTCCGATTCCCAACTATCATATATTTCTGCAGAATCATCGTTCACTTTTTCAATAACAACTTTATATGAACCACCTTTTGAATCTGGAAAATAAAATGAATAATAAATCTCTTCTTCTGTCTCAAAATATTGATACGGATCTGCTATTTCTCCATTTTTAATATCATAACCAAAGGCTACCTGTTCAGTGGCAAATGGAGATGTAGTAGAAGAAAACAGCAAAGATGATATAACAACATATAAAAAGAACAGTCCAAACGATGCAAAAATCCCCCATATATTTCTTCCGCCTGATTTTTTTATATCTTCTGCATGAAAGCTGCCTTTTTTAAGCTTATTTATTTTTCTTAAAGCATGGGAGTAGTATAAGTAATTTCCTTTGAATCCTAAGATTAAATAGGTAGTCAATCCGATTAAAATATCAATACTTGTATGATAAGCGTTTAAAATAAATAATAACCCATCAATAATTAACCAAATTAGTAATATCACAAAAATAGCCTTATACATTTTTCGATATCCTAACCATTGGAATCCTACGAGGAAAGAGGCCCAGTTCCAACTTGTTTTTCGGACTTCTCCATGATCTCCATGTAAAATTCCCCATTTCTCAAAATAAAAATCAGAATTATCACCAACAAATAGGCTAAGAGAATCTTCATCAGAATTTGTTTTTTTCACCATTATTTCTTTACTGTTATCTTCGGTTTGAGGTGTTCCGCATTTCCGACAAAAATTTGCCCCCTCACTTTGTTTTTCTCCACATACCTGACAATACAAAATCATCCCCTCCTATTTATTTTTCCATAATAAAATAGACCACCTTAATTTTAAGATGATCTATTGTGTAGTACATATTAAGAAGCAACAGATGATGATGAAATAATGCCATTTTGGGCTAATGCATTTCGAGTCTCTTCATTAGCTGGTTGGTACCCTTTTTCGATTAGGTCTTTAATATAAATTTTGTTATAAACGAATGAGAAAATAATTCCTGGAATCCAAGCTCCAAAACCTAAAGTAAAAGTACCTGCAACAGCAGCCAAAATAAACATTATAATTGCCCACTTTAAGTCTCCACGAATTAAAGCTGGTATGAAGCCAAAAAAGAACGTTGTCCAACTAAATCCCAATTTTGGAGTCTTCGTTAGTCCACCTTGATTTTTTAATGTTATTTTCATCTAGAAACACCCCCTTTTATTTACTACTAAGATATCATAAATTTTGAATAAAAAGGGTAATTATCCCTAATTTTCTTCTTTTTTCTACATTTTTTAATTCTTTTTCCCTATTTCAAAAGTATTATTTATCATTATTTGTATTATTCCTTAATCTTTTTACTTCCTGTTCAAGTTCTTTAACTCTGGTCCTCGATTCAAGGAGTTGTTGTTCATACTGTTCTCTTAACTCCTGTCTCAAAGATTCACGTTTACGATCATATTCTTCTAACTTTTCCTCTAGGGTTTCCCTAAACTCATTCTGCAAGGTTGACCGTATTTCTAATTCCTTATTTTTTATTGAAATCTCTTGTTGTTGTTGATAGTCCTTTTTAAGTTCACTTAGCTCCCTTTTATGCTTTTCTTTTTCTATATCAAGCTGATTCCCTAAAGATTCAACAGTTATTTTTAGTTCCTCATTTAAAGAAATAGCCTTTTTCATACTTTCGATTTCTTTTTCAAGACGGTCAATTTTATCATTCTTCTCAGCTAGTTTTTCATCCTTTTCAGTAATCGTATCTTTTAATTCACCAATCCGTTCCCCGGAATCCTTTTGTTGTTTTTCTAGTGCCTCTTCCGCTCGCCATTTATCAACTCTAGCCGAAGATGCCTCATCGCGTAATTTTTTCTTTTCTTCATCTAACTGATTAATTTCTATTTTTAACTTTTCATTTTTGTCCTGGAGCTCACTAATGAAAGAATCTGTTCTAGATTTTAACTTTTCATAGTTAGTCTGTTGAAGCTCAATCTTAGTATTAGCATGAGTCACCATTGAAGAAAATCTATCTCCTAATTGATGGAGCAAGTCATTTACAACATTGATTTGACTGCCAAATTCATGATCAGACTCTAATGTAATCCTAGAATGTAATGCTAATAGTTCTCTCTGTATTTCATCCAAAGACTTTCCAGTACTCTTTGCTATATTCCTTGTTTCTTCATAAACACTATCAGACCAGCGAATACTTCTGTTTTTCGACTCATCCTTCTCTGTATTACTTAATAAATTGTCATCCTTTAAATTTTTATCATCTTGCATTACATTCCACTCCTTATTTACTAAATTGTATTACATTATTAATTCAACATATCATATTTATTTCCTTTTTCAATTTTAATAAACCCCATAAATATAAGGATAGTTTAATATGTATTACTATTATTATACATGTATTACATCCGTAATATAATTAAGATTTAATTTATAAGAATAAAAACCATTTCCACGGGTTCAACCACAAATATAATCACAACATACCTTTATTCATAAAAAAAACGCTGCATTAGCAACGTTTTGATTTTTGCTTACCGTCTTTACCGATTGTTATTCAGCTTCAAAGTATCTATTTCGGATAATAAAAGGTTTATACCTTCATCACTTAGTATTATTTTTCCATTTGCCAAAACGTGATTTGAACTTGATACCTCACCAGTCACCATACATTCAAATGAAGAAGTGTACTTTTGCAAGATAATTTGGTCACCATCCACAAAAATTTCTAACGGATCTTTTTGGTCAATTTCAAGCATTTTTCTTAATTCTCTTGGAATAACAATTCTTCCTAATTGATCGGTTTTCCGAACTATACCTGTTGCCTTCATATACATTCCCCTTAATAGATTAATTGTATTGAATATTTTTATGGTATTGCGATACTATCAACATCGTCTACACGTTTAATAGAACCACAGAATAAGTGTATATCTATTAAATTCGAAGATATTTAATCCATTTTTCTTTCATAAATAACCTCCTGCATAACCAATAACCAACAAAATAATCGTACCGACTATACCTAAAACAATTAATTCATCAGCTTCATTCATAAATTAATCCACACCTTTTATTTAACTTTTTGTATCTTTTATGTACCTTCATCAACTAGCCTGTCTTACTCCGGTTAACGATTCAAACCAATCTGAAAAAGTAATAAAAATCCTACATTCCCCTCTTACTCTGATTCTTCTTGGTCCATGCCCTTCCTTAACATTACAAATACATATTCTTCTATCGTCATTTTAGCAGCATCCGCATTGCTCTTAATTTGTTCTTTTAACTTGGTAGGAACATGGATCACAATTGGCTCTAGATCAGAATCTACTAGTACCTTATCCTCCCGTTGATAAATTTTCCCTTCAACTAAGTATTTTTCCATTAGGGCAATTTCCGTTTCATGAGTAGCTTGCGAAATTCCTAATGTTATAGGTTTTACTTCTAAATGAATAAGGCCTTGGTCTACCTCAAGTTTTATATTCCTATAACCTAGTTTTTGATAAAAAAGTTCAATAACATTAAAAACAGTAGATCTGATACCAGCTGGGAGCGGAAATATAAACTTTGCGTACCCCTTCTTAGAAATATACTTACGTTCCTTGTATTTCTCTTTAACTTCAAATCCTTTTATCTTACTCTCTAAAAGTGTAATCTCATTTCCATTGTCATCAACAACTGTTCCTGTATCACCTTGTATATCCATTATTCGAACAAACTTTTCACCATTGCTTAAGGACTGGAATAAATAGTAACCATCACTAGTATGAAAAGCTTTTTTTAATTGATTTTTCTTAATCAAATTGGATTTTTGTAGTTTTTCAACTTCTTCTTTCGAAATAAAGTACAATTCCCTTCCTTTGTAATATCTCTTTGTAGCTGTCAAAACCCCTTTTGAAATGTAAGAAGCGATGGTTGTTGGATGCAATCCTAATTCTTTAGCAGCCTCTCCAGTGGTTAATCCTGGCTTATGAAATTTCTCTTGTAACTCCGCGATATCCTCTGGATGAAATAACAGTGTCTCATCTATCTGCCATTTATCTTCGTAAACCGGTTTTAAGTGCCCTTCTTTTACATATTTATATATGGTAGAAACAACTACACCTAATTCACTTGCTGCTTGTTTGGTCGTAAGATATCTATTATTTTCTAACATTGTTACTTCACCTTTCTTTTAGAACAGCATTGTATATATATTTCTTTAATGAAGATCTTCTTTATTACAAGCGGTTTATTCTATTATAAATATCATCAAGAGAATAAAAAATTTCATGTTCATCATCAGTTTCTAACACATATGCTTTTGCTTTATTTCTTTTAGTCGAAACTTCATACCTGCTTACCTTTACTCCTAATCGAGATAAAGTCAGCGATTCATTAAATTTAATGCTTGCTAGTTCTTTGTAAAGTTCATCGTCAAGCTTAATTTTATCAGATTCAAAAAATGAAATCTGTTCCATTTACTTCAACCCTTTATCTAAAACATTAAATAGAATTTTGTTAATCCTATTAAGCCTAACACAACAGAAAAAATCCGGAAAATGATTTTCTTAACTTGCTGAAAAATGTAAATACCTATTCCAATTACTACGATTACTCCGATAGTACTTAAAGATTTAAACCACTCTATAAAGGTTGATATTAATAAAATATCCATTATATTTGCCCCCGTTCTAACTTATCTCCTAACTAAGTACCTGTTTTAATCATCAGAAACGAATCTATAAATATAAATTAGGTGGCTGGATTCCCCTGCCACCTACATCCTTTTTTAAGCACTAATTTGTTTTTTTAACTCGGTTATTTTACCACCATATAATCCAATATCTATTCTGGTTCTACCGCCATGAACAGGGTTTTTACCGATTATCCTTCCATTACTCATTTCTATGAAGCTATATACTATAGCATCATCACCCTTTTTAATGTAGAACAAATCGCCTTCTTTCAACCGTTTGTAGGATTGATTTATTTTCTTTGGCCCTGCTTTTTCAACGATTTCAACAAACATTTGAATAGGAATGTCATATGTACCCTTCTCGTTCTTACCAATAAACTTTGTTCTCTTTAATCTAATAAATTCATAGATTTCTCCATTGGTGCATTTAACTTTATCCCCTTCATCTGCAAAGATAATATTTTTGTTTTCCATTATAAACATCCTTTCTTAATATCCTTTTATTTCCTTAGGAGTACTCCTAAGCGCCCGTTAGTTTAAAATAAGAATCCTAGATTAGTTGGTGCATAAATCTGGTCGCAACTATCACATTTATAATGCCCCTTCCATGAAGGTGAAGGTTCTACATATTCCCCATCTTCATTACATGGATAAAACCCATCTAAGTGTGACTGATTTCCACATTCGCACTTGAAATCATCTTTCAATGCAACCTTAATAATTTTTTTCTTGTCCATCACTACCCTACCTTCCAAAATTATGCAAATTAAACTACAAGATAAATATATCATAATATTCTGATAGTGTAAATATACTTTTATATATTTATATATAAAAAATTAATTTTAAAATATATGTTGATATTAAGATAGTAGACAAATAGCATATTTTTCTACTATCTTAATATTTTCGTAGGGAAATATTGTATAATGAATATATCAACGGGATATTACATATAAGCTACTCATTAATTAAATAAAATAAATGGAAGGAGTTTATAGATATGGAATATGAATACGAAATCATTAAAGATATTATTCCTATAAACAATATCAATAAAGAGATTACTAAGGGTAACATATTTAATATCCCCTCTCTTGTAACTAATTTCCTCAATAAAGATTTTCACCACGAAATGATAGACATTGTTGATATTGGAGAAGAAGATGATTATTCAAAGTTCAATGACTTGGAGATGATATATTTATTTATCCATGAAGAAAAGGATCAAGATGAAAAAAAGAACCGAACAGCTGATACGAAAAAAGAATACGCAAGAGAAATTCTCTCCTTTTATAAAAAGATGGTAGAAGATGGACCAATGTTTGATTTTGATTCAGCGGGTCATGATATTTATTCAGTATTAAAAAACCTTCGCCCTAGAAACCTTCGAAAATATCAAGACTGGATTAAGGTGGTCCATTTGGGTAAGGGCGGTAAACCTTATTCAGTAGCAACCATAGCTCGAAAAACAGTTGTACTTAATTCCTTCTTATCCTTTTTATATAAGAAGAAATATATACATAGACAACTTCATGAAGCATTAAAAAGGGCCAATGTGAGGGATTCCGATAGGCCAAACAGGGATGTAAGTTTAGTAGAAGCACAGCAAATAATAGAGCATTTCAGCGTACATCCTATTCTTCACTGCCTATTTTCAGTGTTAATAACCACTGGGGCTCGCGTTCGTGAACTATGTACTAGTAGAGTATGTGATTTATCTTATGACAAGGGATTATACTGGCTTAAAGTTATAGGGAAGGGTGGTAAAGAAAGAGAACTTCTAATATATCCGAATGTAATGGGTACGATTATTGAATTTCGAAAGCGTAGAGGATTGGAAACCGACTTAAATCCGATGGACGAATCCCCTCTATTTACTACAGCTAAAGGCAAGGCATACAATTTTAAATATCTTTCTAACTACTTAACAAAAGCATTGAAAAAAGCTGAAATTCCTTTTATTAAATATAGTAAACGTCGGATCAGTGCACATAATTTTCGCCATGCTTACAGTATAATTTCAAATGAATTAGGTGCGGATATATATCAAATTAGCAAATCTCTAGGGCATGCAGATATTCGAACCACACAGATTTATTTAGAGAAAGAACAATCCAGACACAATAACGCATCACACGCATGGAAAGATTCTAGTATTATGCAAAGTATTAATAAAAAGACGGAATAAAAAAGGAAGTGAACTATTTACTTGGTGATATTCTTTTTAAATTAATTCAATCATTCGTAAAGTATTCTTTCAAAAGTAAAGATCCTCTTGGGGAGTGGTCTGCACTGTTCTCATTAACTTTTAGTTTTATAACAATTATCATTGCCCTTATGTGGCTTTAGAATAAAGTTTGATTAAAAATAACCCACAAACCTCGTTCTTTATGTATATTACAAAAAAACCTGTTTTGAAAAAAGATTGATCTAAACAGGTTTTCTCTTTGTGAAATGGTATATAATTTTTATAAAAAAATTTAATCATTTTCTGTCCACACTGCACAATTGCGCCCGGTTGCAGAGGATTCAAGAGAATACAGTTCTATTATTTTTTCTAAGGGGTAATTTATTCGGATTACACATATCAAAGGGAAGCTGCCATTTTAGAGCATTCATCGCTTGTTTACTACTCGGACTATCCCAGCTAGGATAAACTCTTATTGCCATTTCGCCTTTGTTGAAGTAGACCTAAGAATGTTCTGTTTTAAGTGAATTTCTTTTGGAAAAATAAATTGCCCAAACTCATTGTCATTTTTAAAGGTAGTTATGACTAATAAATCAGGGGCTTCCTCATATGAGCAGGGTTGATTTTTATTATTTTCGTCTTTTTCCCAAAATGCAACAAACTGCCCTACTTTAGTAGGGGTTATATTCGCAACTCTGAATCGGGCTGTTTTAGAAGATAATTGAAATGTACCAGCATCACACTTGGAATTTAATGATTAAATAGAAAGGTCACAAAAAAAGAGTGTAAACATAGATTTTTCACTCTTTACTTAAATATCAATTATTAAGGATATAAGGTACATGTAATTGGTAATGATGGCTAATTATAAAGGTGAAGTATTTAGCAGAATTGACTGTATTCTTGCTTTTTTTCATTACATTGTTTAACATATCACAGTCCTCTCTTACATTGGTATGGTGAAATACTTCTTTAGACAGTTTATGTCAAATTAGTTTTAAGAAGGAACTTGATTACATTGATTCTTTTTTTCAAATCTGTAGTTTCTTAAACTTTTTTGTTGAAACGCGACTAGAGATGCCAATAAATATAAAACCCCTGCTATGAAATAAGTAGTTTGTATACCAAAAAGATCAGCCATAAAACCGACGAGTAACACTGTTATACCACTTAATGGAGTTAGGAAGGAATTACGAGCTGCCATGATACTTGCCCTCTTATTTTCTGGTATAGAAATTTGCAAAAGAGAAACTTGGCAAATACTTCTAGCTTGATATAATGGCCCCATTAAAATTGTTAATATTACTGCAATAAATGGAAGGGTATTTAACGAAAATAGAATTGTAAATAATCCCATGGATAGACCGCTTAATCCAATCATGATACCAATTCTGCTAGACAATATCTTTGAATTTAATGTGACAGTAATACTTCCAATTATAGCCCCTAGAAAGTAACCAGCATTCAGCAATCCCCACCACACTTCACCCTCTTTTAATACTAATGTTGCAAAGGATAATAATAATGCAGATGTCCATATTGCATTAGAAAAACTTTCGATAATATTCATGATGGTAATACCTCGGACTACGGGAATTGACCACACTTCTTTCCATGCTGACCTTTTCTTTTTAGTTTTCTTTAAGTTTAGATGTTGGTTTTCAATTTTAATTAACTTTACTAAAAGACCTGATAAGATATGAAGAATACAGACAATAAATATTAGAATTGGTATTTCTACATATACAACAAGAAATCCACTAATGCCCCATCCTGCCGTCATTAAAAGTTGTTGTATTGTTACCAAAGTGGCGTTAGCTTTAATATACAAATCTGAAGTAATTATAAGTGGTAATAATGCAAAGCGAGCTGGCTGATACCAAGCATTAATGAAGGACAAACAAACCAAAGATAAAAAAAGCCCCACTAAACCCCAAGGTTGTTCAACAAAAAGAAAAAGTCCAATTAAGACAGTTAGAATGGCTCTTGTCCATCCAGCAATGTATATAATAGATTTCATGGAAAAATGATCAATGTATTTTGCTGCAAATAGTCCACTAATAAACAAGGAAAGGGACATTAAAGCTAGAACTGAAGCTGAGCCTGCTGCAGAATTGGTCTTTTGATATACCTGGACCATCACCACAACTTGCAATAAAATATGGGAAATTGAATTAAATGATTGAGAGAACCATAATTTTAGGAAGTTTGGTTGTTTCCAAAGATGTGTTTCACCCTTATCATTAGTTACCATTAGTTTCACCACTTTCACAAGATTCACAAGAGTCTAGTCGTTTAAGGGTTTTACCATATTCATATTACCGACTCTATAACCTGCTTTTTTGTATAAGTTAATTGCTACTAAATTATCCCCAAAAACATTTAATCCTATTTTTTTGGCTCCGCGATTTTTGAAATAGGACTCGATTTTTTTTAGGGTTTTTGTCCCGTATCCCCTTCCTTGAAATTCTTCGAAAATAATTAATTCGTATATAAAAGTCTTGTTTTCATCATGATATAGCCATACTTCCCCGATAACTTGATTCCTCTCCTTCTCTACAACATTAAAAATATTATGGCCCTCTTCTAGCTTGCCATTTACGAAAACCTTATAATAACTTTTCTTCGATTCCTCATACGTAATAGAATATGGTTTTAAAAGACTTTCAGATTTATTTTTTGAATATTGGACAATACATTTTTCAATAAATTCCTTTATTGATTTCTGATCCTTTTCAATAAACGATAAGTTATCCATTCCTTTTTCCTCTCTTCTTTATTATTTTTATTTATGGGATTATGAATTAATCGAGCCTGTTTTCCAATAATTTGGCTTCTCAGGCTCAATTTTTTCTTTAATAAATGGCCTTATTAATAATTGGTCCCTCATTTTCCTTTCTTAACAAATGAAGAGGAATATTTACTACGCATCGTATACCCATTTCATTATGCCTGCAAAAAGGAATATCCTTACCCCTAAAAGAAGGATACATTAAACCAATATCGGAAAAGAACGAACCGCCCTTTAATACTGCAAATTCATGAGCATTATTCTTTGTTGCATTTTTTAACATTGGATGAAAATTTCTTCTTGTGACATAATCTGACCTCGTCCATTCCCAATTATTCCCAACCATTCCAATTACACCGTAAGGACTAGTATTTTCTGGAATGCTTTCCGCATCTACCGTTGTAATACTAGGATATGTATCGTCGAATTTTAATATTTCATTCCTCCAATCTTGTAAAGTTTGAATGTCATTTTGGGACCAACTTCGAGAAAAGTTTGCATATTTTTCATTAAACGTATCCCCCCACGGCCATACTCTTCCATCTTCTCCTCGTGCGGCCTTTTCCCATTGAAATTCTGTTGGCAATTCTTTTCCTTTCCACCTAGAAAATGCATATGCATCATACCAATCAATCCCGGTAACTGGATGGCTACTTTTGAACCTTTCATCCCAAAAGGTATTTCTAGTATGGTCCTTATTACGAGGTTCATAGGGGTGGCAAAAGATATGTCCCTCATTTTCAATTGAACTTACAAACTCGTCGTAATCCTGGTTAGTTACTGGAAATCTATCAATGAAAAAAGGAGGAAGCCAAACTTGTTTTTTGGGAATTGAGTCGTGCCAACCAAATCGGTTATCTGGGACACTGTTTGGATCTAATCCATATGTAAAGAAACCGCCTGGAACAAAAATAAGACCTGGACTAACCTAAAATAGTGAGACAATATAAAACACCTCCAAAATGGCAATACTTGAGATAAGTATTGTGACATTA
>NZ_JBPFDQ010000128.1:0-11018 GCF_059415045.1 Ferdinandcohnia sp. SAFN-114
AAACTTTTTTATGAAGGCTACCAAGCGAAAGCGCGGTAGAAAAATCTGTGTCTATTTTCTTGACATAGTATCAAATATTACGCACCGCTAAAGAACAAGTCAATCCACCGCCTTCTTTATCTCAACTTTCTAAGTCTCTTGGTTACAAAAAAACCGAGACGCTTCGGGCAAAATTACCTGAAGAGACTGACATAATAATTAACAATTACCAAAGTCACATTATGGAAGAGAAACGGAATAGAAGAGAGGAGTTAAGGAATGTAATTATTAAATTATTGAATGATGGTATTTATCCATCACAAAAAAGAATTGAAAATGAGTTGGGTAAAAAATCATATTTTTGGAATGGCTCAAATTTAAGGTTATTAAACGAGGTATGTCAAGAACTAGGAGTGGTGAGAAAGAAAGGGCCACATACAAAAATTGAAATAAAAAAAGAGAATAAGTGATACCACATCCTTATTAACTGTATTCCTCGGATTCGTAAAAAAGTATAACAAAAAAATAAACAATATCTAGCTTTATAGGTAGTTTAGTATTTTATTTATGAAGAACACTACGCTTAAAAAGTATTGGGTTTACTTGTGATGTACCAAATAATAAAATACAGGTCAAATAACATAGGAAATCTCACTGTTCTTAAATTAATTCGTAGTATAAATCTCACCAAAAATGGCTTAGAGGAAATCTCCTCTAAGCCATTTTTTTTGCAGCATATCAACTAGCACCCATTTGTTAAAAGTTATATATTCAGAACCTTTTTTATCGCTCCATATGGAGTTTTCGCAAAATAAATTAGAAGTGTTCATACCCAGTGAGGAGCTAGAAGTTAAATATGACATAAAAAATGGTGTGTACTGATTACCGGACACACCACTTTTAATGGTCATTTTTCTATTGGTAATTTTCTTTATAGATTAATATAAATTATCAAAAGATAAAGGCTAGAGAAACAACTGCTGGTATACATACCATCAAAGGAATTAGAAGTATAGTTCTAATTTGAGTTTACTTTTTCTGCATCCCAGAAGTATTGACTAATTACCTTTGAGAGCGCATCCACAGTGTTTTTAATTTCTTTCATGTTATTATCAACTCCACCAATCTCAATTAGAATTGAGTGCTCTGATAAGTCTTGATTATAAACACCATTTCCTTCATTTAATCCTTTTTCAAATATACCCCTACTTATGCCAGGGTATTGGGATTCCAATGATTTATGAATTTTATTTGCAAACGCTAGGCTTTTTTCATGATTGTCACTAGCGCTTCCGACAACAAAGAAAACTCGAGCATACGGCTTATTGTGAATTGTAGCTGTTGTTAGATCTCTTCTAGATGAGTCACGATGCAAGTCTATTAGATACTCTATTTCGTTATTACTTGCCATTGTAGATGTGACAATAGAACGTGAAACAGTATATGCCTTTTCAGTTCCCCATCCATTTTTATTTAACTCTGCGCCCATATTTGTTTTATCAACAATTGCACCAACCCCATTAGCTTCTAAAGCTTTTCCAAGCATATCACCTACTACTGTCATATTCGTTTTTGAATCAAAAGCTTTATTAGGATCAGATTCCGGTGGAAGACCTAATAGCGGTAAGAAAGACTCGTAATTGTGTGATTGATATATAAGCATTTTTTTGTTGTGAATTGTGGTAATTGGAGGCTTTGGTTCTGATTTATTTAGTTCTTCTAATTCCTTTTGGGCCATTTCTCGTTCCTGGAGTAAAACATCTAGTGGTGGAGCAGATTCATAGGGAAGGTTTGTAAAATCTGTTCCTTCCCCAGGAACTAAAATTTTTGTATCATATAGCGCATATCCAGGTAATTCATTCCCAATAAAACTTCGAATATCCCCTAAGTTTATTTGAGTTATTAATTCTAGGGCAAGGCTTGTAGGTGATTTTAATTCTTGTTGGTCATTTAATGTCTGTGAAAAATACTGATTTTCAAAACTAATTAATTTTACAAATAATTCAATTGGAACATCTTGTGAACTTCTATCTATTTGAACCATATAAAATATATCTTTTTTTATGGTAGCAAAGAGCGAAGCAACAAGAAAAAATAATACTACAATTGTGGGTAGTAATAATAATTTAGTTAGTTTTGGGTGACCTGTATTATTTTTATAAGGGGCCATATTATCATCCTTGCTATGTTTTTATGAAATTATATGTTTAAGAGAACAAATCTATTACGATATTGTTCTACTAAAATTTAAACTGCTAATCTGAAATATCTGGTAGAGTTATGAATCAGTACTGAGGAGTACATGTGAGGAAAAGGACAAAAGAGGGATATAAGCACGGATTCTCCTTACCATATGCTTGCAATAAGGAGGCAGGAAGACCTGTTTAATTTGGAATAACAGACAATCACCTCCCCAAAAAGATGATATCTAAAACAAGAGTACAGCATGTTTTCCACTAAAAATTAAGATATTTTAATATTTTTTTGTGCAGTTTCTAAGGATTTTCACACAATTTTACGGAATCGTATTCTTTTTTTTGATTGATGATTTATATCACATATAGCATGATCCGGAGCTATTAAGATGACATTAGATTCAAAAAAAGGAGGAAGAAATACATGAATAAAATAACAAAATTAGGTTTACTAACTTTCTTAATATCAGGAGCACTGCTTGCGGGGTGTAGTTCTGAATCGGATCAAAGCACAGGGACAGAGAAAAACGTTGAGGAAGAAACACAGACCACTGATGTAAAATCAGATACTTCTGAAGCAATGGAAGAATCCATTAAATTTTATTTTACTGCAAATGAAGGAGGAAGTATTTCAAAAATTGATGCTTCTTCCAATGAAGTAGTAGAGTCAATAGAAGTTGATGGTGCAGTTCACAATGTACAGGTATCTCCAGATGGAAAAATGCTTGGTGCTACTCTCGTACCTGCGATGAATCATGGAGGAGAAGATACCCATGGAGAAGATTCTCATGGTGGTTCAATGGAAATGAAAGGTCAAGCACTCTTCTATGATATTGAAACGAATAAACTTCAAAAAACAATAGAAGTAGGGAATCATCCAGCCCACATAGTATTTACAGAGGACGGGAAGTATGCATTAGTAACGAATAATGAAGATAATAATGTTTCAATAATCGATATGGCAACTTTAACAGTTATAGAAACAGTTAATACAGGAAAAGGACCACATGGCTTTAGAATTTCTAGTGATAGTCAAAAAGCCTATATTGCAAATATGGCCGAAAATACAGTAAGTGTATTAAATCTTGATTCTATGAAAGAAGAGAAAAGAATCACAGTAGGTTCAGCTCCAGTTACAACAGGAATAACATCAGATGGTAAAGTACTTGTAGCAACTTTAAACAGTGAAAATATGCTTGCTATTGTAGATTTATCAACTGATGAAGTTGAAAAAGTAGAGGTTGGTGTAGGTCCAGCGCAAGTTTATATAGATGAAAATAACCAATTTGCATACGTAGCTAACCAAGGTACAGAATCCAATCCGTCTAATACAGTTTCGGTTATTGACTTAGAATCAAAGAAAGTTACTGCTACAATCGAAACAGGTAAAGGTGCTCATGGGGTAGTTTCTGATGGAGATCGCCTATATGTAACTAATATGTTTGAAAATACCGTGACGGTAATTGATACTAAACAAAACGAGGTAATTGATACATTCGAAGTCGGGGAAGTTCCAAATGGTATAAGTATTACTGAATAAACATTCAGAAGTGGCTATTAATATTAATCATACAACGAAAATAGAGCTAAAAAAAAGGGGATATAAAAAAATAATTATATGTATTTAGTTAATTATGAATAAATAAGAAAAAACGGTAGAAGTTTCTGAATTATAAAAATACCCCTCACTTTTTAACCGATTGGATCCAAAGTCCTTTCGGTTTTTTAAATTTTTAAAAATAAGATAAATATAATGTGATGATCGGGAAATTTAGGATTGTCTGTATTTGGAGAATTGCAAAAAAGGTAATACTAGGTAGATGGAGCAATGAAGTTAAGAGATTAATAAATTGCTTAATCCAGGAGAATATCACGAACAAGTTTAAATTACGATACAATTAGCTTTTACTATAGAAATAAATGTTTTAAAAACACAATCAATTAGACCAACAACCTTTAGATATTATTATCCTTCAAATGAATTAAAATTCTTTTAACATACCCAATAGAAGTGTTTCCAAGATGAATTTGTGTGGAATTTATGGAGATTAATTTTTTTAGTAAATAAGATGATAATATGCTAATAAGAGGTGATTATTGTATGACAAAAATTCTAGTGGTAGATGATGAAAAGGTCATTCTTGAAGTGTTAGAGGCTTACTTTGAAAAGGAAAGTTGGGAAATTTCTTTTGCTACCAATGGAATTGAAGCTTTAAAAAAGGTGAAGGATGAGAGTCCTAACCTTATTGTATTAGATTTGATGTTACCTGATATTTCGGGTGAAGAAGTGTGTAGGTTAGTGAGAAAAGAAAGTGATATTCCCATTATTATGCTTACCGCCAAGTCAGCTGAGGATGATTTAATTAATGGAATTGTCATTGGTGCTGATGACTATGTGACAAAACCATTTAGTCCTAGAGAAGTGGTTGTAAGGGTAAAAGCCTTATTAAGAAGAACACAAAAGATGGAGAATGTAAATCAAATCAGTTTTAATAACCATAAACTAATGATTGATCATGTGAAAAAGGAAGTAAAGCTAAAAGATGACATACTTGCGCTAACCCCAAATGAATATAAGCTATTAATGACGATGGCAAGTTATCCGGGGAGAGTCTATAGTAGAGCTGACTTATTAGAAAAAATTCAAGAAGATGGTATCTATTTCGAAGGATACGAAAGAAGTATTGATACACATATAAAAAATTTGCGAAAAAAAATTGAAACCGATTCTCGTCATCCTGAATTTATCTTGACTGTGTTCGGAATGGGCTATAAGTTTGGGGGAGAAAAAGATGAATCTAACACTTAGGTCAAGGATTTTAATCTATCTTTTAGTTGTATCACTGAGTGGTATTTTCATTACAAGTTTTACTATTTTTTTTGGGGTGGAAAATCAATTTACCGATTATCTCAAAAAAAACAGAGAAGAAAGTATCGAATCAATAAAAAAGGATGCACTGCAACAATTGAATGAGACAGGGGAACTAATTAATCAAAATTTGAGTTATAAGATGCATGAACAGGCAATGACGGAAAATTTATTCTATAGACTTTATGATGCTAATGGGAACTTACTGATTGATACGACATCGGTTCGTTCCATGATGGGAATGATGGAAGGTAATCATTCCTCACTAGATTCTAAAGATTATCAATCAACTTCTTATCCATTAAAAACCAATAATAAATTAGTCGGAAAATTGACGGTATTTTATCCTAAAAAATTAATGGGTGAGGATTCTGACTTTTTGAAGTCTATTAAAAGAAACATTTACCTTGCCGTATTAGTTACAGTCATTTTATCGTTCTTATTTAGTTTATTATTTTCTAAACGACTAACAACAGGGTTAAAAAAACTAATCAATGCGGTTGTTGAGTTGCGTAATCATCAATGGCGAACTCAAGTCCCTATTGATGAATTAACAGTAGAAATGAGGCCTTTAGGAGAGTCCTTTAATCAGCTTGCTGAATCATTAGCGAAAGAGGAATCACTTCGAAAACAATTTACAGCTAACTTTGCTCATGAACTTAGAACACCACTTGCAACATTAAGAAGTCATATTGAAGCTTTTCAAGATGGTATTTGGGAACCAAATTCAAAAAGATTAGATCAATGTCATGAGGAACTAATGCGGCTAGTTCGCCTAGTTAATGAGTTAGAAAAATTAATGGCGGCTGAAAATCCTCAGATTAGATTAGATAAAACAAAGTTAGAAACTGGAAAACTATTATCTTTTATAAACGACCAATTCAGTCCGTTGTTTATGAAAAAAGGAGTTGAATTAAAGATCCAACACCCCGATAAGCAGCATTGGTTCTTAGGTGATCGTGATAAAATCATTCAAATATTAACGAATATCGTTAATAACGCCCTTCAATATACACCGAAAGGAAAACAAGTATGGATTTATATAGAGGGAAAAAATGATCAAATTAGTTTTATTATTAAAGATGAAGGAGTTGGAATTAGTGAGAATGATCTCCCGTTCCTATTTGAAAGATTCTATCGGGGTGATAAATCTCGTGATAGGAAAACAGGAGGCATTGGGATTGGGTTATCTATCGTAAAGGCGCTTGTAGAAGCCCATCATGGTGAAATCAAGATAGATAGCCAATTAAATGTAGGAACGACTGTAGAGGTAATGATTCCGAAGCAGTAAGGGATTAGGTCACTTGACTTAATCCTTTTTTGATTAGGAAGAGTAGTTATCGTTAATCCACATAAGTTCTCCATACCTTACTCATAAGTTCTTTACAAGCGTTGATTATGATAAGAGCAAGAAAAGAAAACAACATGAAACTTTATAAGAAAAAATTAGGAGGCGATAGATGTTCGGTGTTCCGGTTAACACCTATAAATTATGAGAAAACTTTCTCCATAACTTCCACATAAGTTGCTCATAAATTCTACATTCGTGAGATGTAAGATAAAAATATGAAAGGAGAGATAAAACAATGATGGGATTAGGTCATGGTTTTGGAATGTTTGGAATGGGAGGAGGAACGATTATGATGATTTTAGTCGTTTTGCTAATAGGTTACCTTTTCTTTTTGGGAATGAACAATCAAAAAATAGGTATTCAAAATGGGAACCAGCAAGTAACAAGTTCAAATGCATTAGATATTGCTAAGTCTAGACTTGCTCAAGGTGAAATTTCTTTTGAAGAATTCGAGCAAATCAAGAAGAATATTTTATAAGATACTCTATAAAAAAATAACTATTAAAAGGAGATTGAATAGATATGAATATTATTAATGGAATATTAGCAGCAACTTTAGCTTTTACTGGAGGAACAGGGTTAGCTTTATTTTCAGATAAAGATACTCCAAATCAAAATACAGTGATTCAAGAACAAAGTGGTAATTACGATCAAATGGTTGAAATGATGGAATCAGGCGATGTTGGAAGTATGCAAAAATACATGGAAGAAGGGAATATGAACTTTGACGATATGCAAAAATACATGGAAGTAGGGAATATGAACTTTGACGATATGCAAAAATACATGGAAGAAGGGAATATGAACTCTGACGAGATGCAAAAACTCATGGAAGAAGGAAATATGAACTTTGGTCAAATGAAACCATATATGAGTGAAATGCATCCTAATTTAGATAATCAACAACTCGAAGAAATGTACAAGGGAATGCATGGAACGGGTGGTTCTTCTCAAAGCAGTAACTTTAAAGGAATGGGAAGTTTATAATTATCACTTTAAGCAGGTCGTTAATGACCTGCTTCCCCAAAAATTAAATATTGGAGGAATCTAAGATATGTTTTTATTACTATTTACTGGTGAATTACAAAAATTATTTAGCCGTATACAACCGAAAGAAACGAACAGCTCAAATGAACTAAAAGAATTGCTATAACAAATCAACTAATTATATAGAGGAAGGGAGAAACTAAAATGATAAATGGAGGACAGATGGTGTCCATTGGGAGGTAGTACTGGAGGAACATTTGGTTATACTAAAAAGTGCGATACATAAAATTTACTTTAAAAAAATACTAAAAATAATTTATCTATCACGTAAAATTTTTTTAAAAAATCAGAAGTAAGGATAAAAATTTTTGATACTAAAAAATAGGTGGAGGTTTTTTCTTTGGAATTCCATTATACAATCATAACAAATAAAACCATTGATGAAGCAATTTCATCAATCGAACAGAATCTAAAAGAAAAGAAATTTGGTATCCTATGGCAGCTTGATTTAACTGATACCCTACAGAAAAAGGGAGTAAATAGTTATACTTCACCTTATCGTATACTTGAAGTCTGTAATCCTGTAGAAGCTGCACGAGTTCTTGGTTTTAATCCATTAGTTGGATATTTCTTGCCTTGTAAGATAACAGTATATGAAAGTGAAGGGAAGACTAAAATTGGACTTCCAAAACCAACGGCTATGATTGGTTTGTTAAATGATCCCGAATTAAAATCCATTGGTCAAGAAATTGAAGAAATACTCATCGATGTGTTAGAAAAAAGTAAATAATAAGGAAACAAAAACAACAGGTTTGATGGTCATAAATCTGTTGTTTTGTTGTTTTTAAACAATTTTTCTTTTGTTATGTGCAATAAGGATATGTATAAAAATAGGCTTTTGCCGGTTATATGTAAGTTGTCCTCCCCATACGATCCCTTCTGTAGCATTTAATGTATCAATTAAACAAGAAAAATTACCCTGTAATAAGCATTCTGAATAAAGTTCAGAAGTTTTTACTAATCTGCATAAAAACTCCATACATTATTTGTAAAATTAAAATATAAAACAAAAGGAGTTGATTAGAGTGGAATGGACACTGTTTCTATTGCTGTTATTATGTCCATTGATGATGATTATTTGTATGAAAGGAATGGGTGGTCATAAGCACCATTCTTCACACTCTTCAAGCAATCTAGATAAAAAAATGTCTAAACTAGAGATTGAAAATGAAACTTTGAAGAAAGAGATAGATAAACTATCATCTTTAATAAAAAAAGGATCATAAGATTAAAACAGCCGTTACGTAGTGACGGCTGTTTACCAATTAAAGGATGGCACTAGGTTATTAAAATGTTGGATTGCATATTTTCTGCACATATTTATGATAAATTTTTTAAGTAATTAAGAAAGGTATAAGGTAAACAGAGGGAGGAAGTAAGATGAAATCGAAATTATGGCTTTTTACATTATTAGCAATTGCAGCCATCATTGGTGGTTGTAGTGCGAGTAGCTCAAATTCTGATGGAAATGCAATGGATCATTCCAACATGAACGAAGGAGAAATGGCCGATATGGAAGGTATGGATCATTCCAAAATGACTGAGGAAGAAATGGCTAATATGGAAAACGGTCATGCAAGCCATACAAATCCATTACCATTAAATGATTCGACAGGAGAAAATGAGCTAGCACTTCCACCATTGCTAGAACCAAAGAACGGACTTGTTGATATTACTGCTCAAAAAGGAACCTCTGAAATTTTTGAGGGCGTGCAAACTGAAACATATGGATATAATGGTTCGTATTTAGGACCGATTATTCGCATAAAAGAAGGGGAAACAGTAACTTTTAGAACAAACAATAAATTATCAGAGCCTACAACATTCCACTGGCATGGTGTAGATATTCCTGGTGAAGGCGATGGTGGTCCACACCAAATCTTAGAACCGGGAGCAACGGAAGATGTTAAATTTACAGTTAATCAAGGTGCTTCTACACTATGGTT
Source organism: Ferdinandcohnia sp. SAFN-114 (assembly GCF_059415045.1). NCBI lineage: Bacteria > Bacillati > Bacillota > Bacilli > Caryophanales > Bacillaceae > Ferdinandcohnia > Ferdinandcohnia sp. SAFN-114. Next base: position 9,388 of record NZ_JBPFDQ010000128.1, read on the forward strand.
CCATCCACATCCAGAGGGAGCCACTGCAGAACAAGTGTATAAAGGTTTAGCAGGTTTAATTTATATTGAAGATGAAAATTCAAAGAAACTTAGTTTGCCAAATGAATATGGAGTAAACGATTTCCCGCTAGTATTCCAAGATCGACAGTTTAACGAAGAAAAACAATTCGATTATCAAGCAGTTCTTAATGAAGATGGAACAATTGGAGATACTTTATTGGTAAACGGTACATTAAACCCTAAACTAACAGTAGGGAAAGAGAAAGTGCGTTTACGTTTATTAAATGGATCAAATGCAAGAGAATATACATTTAAATTAAATACTGGAGAAGAATTCCAACAAATTGCTACTGATGGTGGTTTATTAAATGAACCTCAATCAATGAAAGAAATCACATTAACACCTGGTGAAAGAGCAGAAATTATAGTTGATTTTTCTAAAAATGATGGTAAAAGTGAAATTGCTTTAGTTAGTAAGGAAGATGCAATTCTATTACCTTTTAAAATTGATGAAGAAAGAACAAATTCAGTAGAAATTTCAAACACATTAAATGATTATGCTGTTACAGAAGAGGAAAAAAATCTACCAGTTACGAAAAAACTAGAACTTTATGGAATGGGAGCAGATGTAAGAATTAACGGAAAACAATTTGATATGAATCGAATTGATTTCACACAAAAACAAAGTGAAACAGAAATTTGGGAAATCTATAATAAACCAGATGCAATGGGTGGCATGACACATCCGTTCCATATTCATGGAACCCAATTTAAAATTGTTTCAATTGATGGAAAAGAACCACCTGTAAGTTTACAAGGTTGGAAAGACACAGTTGCAATTGAAGCAGGACAAACAGTTAAATTAGCAGTTAAGTTTAATAATAAAGGTATCTACATGTTCCACTGTCACGTACTTGAACACGAAGAAAATGGTATGATGGGTCAAGTTGAAGTTTTTTAACTAACAAACGATTCTTTTTAAATATCGATTATCTCTACAAGTTTGGAATTATCTTCATTAACAATACTTACTTATATTGGTATCAATAAATGATGCGAAGTAATATAATAATTACAGAAGAATCATTTTATGTGGAATTTTTTTAAAAAGATTTTACGTCCAAACAATGGGGTGAGTATCTTGTGTGTATCCAATAATTTTGTAGAACTACAAGCTTATGAATTTAGTGAAAAAATTCGGGTAAATTCATTATATAAATTTGTAAGGGTTGAAAAATCAAATGGTAATGGAACTGAAGGAAATGTAATGGATTTAATTACACATGTTATATTGCAAGATAATGATGGTACACTTTATCAAATTGAGCCAAATCCAAACGGGTTGAAGTTTGCTAAAAAAGAGATCACATATAAGGAATATAAAAAGCTGCAAAATAAAGAAACGTTTACTGCTTTTTCAGCTTTCTTTTTAATTATAGGTTTTTTTAGCTTAGGTATGGTTGGCTTTATGAAACTTTTTTAATTAGTAATTATCTTAAAACTTTCTATATAACAAGCCCGAAAGCACACGTAAAATAGTAAAATTACGTGTGCTTTTATTAGTCTTTTTAAACCACACGCTCTGCGTGTGTGCAAACGAAACTTATAGAGTCGTACCAGAAGACAAAAAA
>NZ_JBPFDQ010000129.1:0-10919 GCF_059415045.1 Ferdinandcohnia sp. SAFN-114
CAAATTAATGAAAAAGTGTTAAATTTAATATGGATAGGTGTTTTATATATGTCTCATTTGGCTAGGTCAGTTCAAACACTCTTTTAAGTAAGCAATATTTAATTTATATTATATTCAAAATGAAGGTCGTCCTGGCTTAATCAATCAGGTGACCAACATTTGCAAATGGGTCGTAATCACCTTGACCATAACCTTGATTTTCACCCTGGTGATTGCCACCATAACCATTATTATTGTTTGGGTTATTTTGACTATTGTTGTTATTACCGTTGTTTCCAGTACCTTTTGATTCAAGGACCTGAACACTATTACAAACTACCAAAAACGATTAACATTAAATCCACTTTCCTAATTTAAATAATAATTTGTTTATAAAATTCTAAAAGACAACTAAATATGTCCTTTTTCTTTAAGGCTAATATATTTTGATTCGCCTATTATTACATGATCAAGAAGCTCGATGCCCATCATCCTTCCACACTCAACAAGACGCTTAGTAACCTCTAGGTCTTCGCGTGAAGGAGTAGGGTCTCCAGATGGATGTTGGTGTGCAACTATTATTGAAGCAGCACTCAACTTAACAGCTTCGCGAAAAACCTCCCGAGGATGTACTATACTAGCATTCAACGAACCCTTAAATATAGTTTTCCTACTTATGACCTTATTTTTCGTATTCAAAAATGCCACTTCAAATTGTTCTTGATTTTTATATTTCAAATCTTGGAACAATGTTGCTGCATCTTCAGGGGAACGAATGATAAAGTCTTCCTCATCTTTTTTGGACTTTAAATAGTGACCGATAAGACCGCAAGCTGCAACAATACGTTGAGCTGATACCTTACCAATCCCCAAGTCGATAAGTTCAATCTCAGACATTTCTGCTAATCTACGAATACCTATACCAGCTAGGATACCTGTATTCTCGGCATTCGCTAATTTTCCTCCGATAATAATCGCTAGAAGATATTGCAACGGCGTATTATCTACTCCATAAAACATCATTTCCTCACGAATATTAACAACAAAATCTTTCATTAATTTCTCCACCTTTTCTACGATTTTTGGCAATAAAAATACAGACGCACCTCTATGCCTCTGTTAGAAAATCCTATTATGCTTCCGGGAAGAAAAATCCCATAAACCCATCTCTTAATTTACTTAATTTGCTAAGTAATTTGGAATTCTCAACTTGAATCGGTTGAGTACATCCCAAATGGTAGGTTTTATCACCCTTAAACCTCCATACTACTGATTCACCAGTTGCATCTTCTATTGCCTTAACAAAAGTAAGAACCTCATTATAAGCTTCATCACTTTCAATAGATAGACAGCGATAGAAACGACGAGTACCATCTTTAAGAATGATCTCTGCAGATACACGAGCTCTTTGATGCCTTCCTTTCGATAGAACCATCTTGCGACAATCCTCGATTACATCACCCTTGTTGAATAATTCGGCCATAGTTTGAGCCATTTAAAACACCCTTTCTGAAGTTAATTTTTTATATAAAACGCAAAAAAAAGCGCCCTTCAGAAAGATTCATAGACACACTGAATACAAGTGTGAAAGAATCATCCCAAAGGACGCATTACGTTTAATATCAAACCCGCTAACCATCTAAGTGAGGTTGCAATAAAAAAAGAAAAGTAAAACTAATATAATTAAATATTACTATATTTCCCAGAAAAAAACAATATAATTCATGTTATTGCGTTTAGTAAATGTATATAGAACACTAATACTATATGATGATACTTTTACTTAACTTTGATTCGACTATTTAAGCTAAAAAACTATTATATGCAAAGGCTGTTTTTCACTTCACTTTATACCTGTATAAATTTGGAATTTAAAATAAAGGAGCCAGCAAAAAAAACAGAGCTGTATAACAACTCTGTTTAAAGGAGGTGAATGTTATGAGTAACTTTGAGCTAATTTCCAAGATCTTTTCCAACCTAACGCTACAATTGGCAACGTATTAGCTACATATGTAATCATACAACTCGTGGAAAAATAAGATTCACCCCAATCAGTGAATGTGGATCAGACATTCACTGAACTAAACTTATTAGCATTATTAAAATTTTAAACCCTTATAGATACATTTGTAAAATCACAATAATTAGCCAATTTCTGCGGAAAATTAGGCAAATTTCTAAGTTCCGCCCTCCTAATCGTCATTCTAAGCATTTATAAATTATAAAAAGAGCCATAAAAGGCTCTTAAAAAGGGAGTTCCATTCTAGGTGCATTTTTATTATGTGTGGCTAACCTATTTATTATTCGAGCATAGACGTTATAATAAGAATTAAATTAGCGGTCGTTAATATAAATAAATAAAGGAAGTTTCTAAAATGAAAGCTCCTATTTCCGATAATGAACAAAATCTTATATATGAATACATTTTTCATACTTACCTGCTGGAATGCTTGGAATATAATCGAATGATATCTGATCAAGCGGGTTTAAAAATTGTAGAAGCGTATCAATCATTACATGAACATATTCTTAAGAAGGTCCGAATGGATATCAAAACAATGGTAGAACTGATGAAAAAGTTAAATATAAGAGTCTTCTCCCCTGTTCGATTAGACGATATGTTTATTGAGGTCAAATACACAGCGCATGGGTATGAAGGAGCAATGAAATTCTGGGATAAAGCGTTAGATAAACATGCAGCTAATCGTTTAGAAAAATACATGGGAAACCCAAATCCAAGGCAATGGTAAAACAGTGAGCGGAACCGTTGAATGTTTTTCCAATCCCTTGTATTATCTAATTAGTCAAATATAGTCAAAGTCAAAAAAGTCGAAATAAATTGTCCTGTGAAAAATATAAAGAAAGGAGGATGAAATGTGATAATTGAACATAAAGATGCAACACCTATAGAGGAAAAATCTAAACACCCATTATATGTACTTGAAGTAAATTTATATTATAAAAGTAAAGCATACTCTGGCGAAGTGAATTATCATTTTGATGATAAATTAGATGTAGGTTCTCTTGAAAGCGTATTAAACATGTGTAATGAACCTAGGAAAGAATATTTATCACTAAAACGATTAGTTGAATGTACAGTAGATGGTTATATTAGAGAGAATAATTAAAAAGAAGATTCGCTAACTAGAAAAGTAAATAGCGAATCTTCTTTGTATCTTCCAAAATTGGAACCTGTTTAAAGTGCATACGATGCCTTTCCTAAGGATCTCCTAATTCATACATTTGCTTATTCATGAAAACTTTTCCCTTACAAAGATTAATTAAATAGCTAAGCTTAATTGCCCATCCTCTAGTTCAACTAGCGGGATTTCGCATTAGGGTACTGTCTTTCCCCCCGAATACGTTACAACTAATTGCGTTCCTTCTAGATAAACCTCTTTCATGTGGCCTTTAATACTCTCAAAAATATCCTTCATATCATTATTCCACTACTAAGCATAAAGGGGGTATCCCCCGCTAGGAAAATATGCTTAGCAGAGGATGCTCCTTATAGTAGTTTTATAATGTCAGTTTATTAAGTATCAAAAAAAGAACTCATACTTCTTCTTTTATGAACTTATAAACATGTTCTATATTATCCACCATGTCAGTTAGACTTAAATCATTCTCCTCATTGATTAGATTTTCTAATTCATAATATTTTGCATCCAATTCTACCCCTTCTTCTCTTGCTGCATACATCATTGCTAAAAAGATGGTTTTCAAAGATATTGGATTCAACAATTCCTTATCGGATTCATTTTCAGCTTTATCCATTAAATCTTTCCAGTGTTTCATACCTTCCTGGTCATTATTCAATTCTGTTTCCCAAAATTTATCTGGAATCTCAACTAATTTAAGTTGTTTTCTTAAGTTCATTTGAAAATTTTCTCCTTCTCAACTTGGAAAAAAACATTAACAATACCAAACTTCGTTTATTTCATCCCACTTGAATTTTTCAGCCATAGACGCTATTGACACCATTAGTGAATGGTCAAATTCTCCGCTATCATCTGTTAGATCATAGCCCAAAAATTCTAGCATCTGTCTCATTTCACTATCGGTTTTTATAACAGTTCTACTTAGTATATTTTTCATAATTCTTCTCTCCCTATTAATGTGTCTTTTTAAAAGGAATTAGTTTTCCTTCCCGCTTCTCCCAATCACTTCAAGAACCGCGGTTTTTAATACAAAATAACGAGCCTGATCATCAATGACTTGAACAACATTCCATCTCCCTTTACCATGCTCCTGAATCCATTTAAAAAAGTAATGTCCCATAAAAATCCTCCTAAATTGAAAGGAGAGTATACTCTCTAATTTGGTTTATCATATATGAATGAGCTATGTGATTCGTCCTTTTTCCTTTTTTGCTGAACTATTAGATTTTCCCTCAAGTTCTTCAATCATCCATTCGAGGAGACCTTTATCAAGGAGTTGAAAGTAAAATTCATCAGCCTTTACCCATTCGTCCTCATTCTGCAATCTCTTAGTTTCTGCTAGTAATGTTTTAACTTGTTCTAGTTTTTCGTTATCAATAGCATTTGTAACCTCTTTGGCACCTCTCGAATAAAACTTACGACCCAAAAATTCAATTACAGTAGGATGACCATCTTTGTCCTTAACAATCTTCGGAAAATGGTCAGCTAAAATCCGGCTCTAATAATCTCGATTAATCTCGTTGCCTTTCCAAGATAAAAGATTATGATGGATTGTCTTTAGTCCTTTAAGATTGCATTTCATAGTTAATTTCTTCCCAGAGTGTTTTATTTTCTTTGTAAAATCCGAAACTATGGATTAAATTTAGTAATTCATCATCACTCGTATAGCGTTTTGTGTATTTTCCCGCATTTAGAGATACCTCTTGACCGTTTTTTAGATAGGTTAGTTTAAAGCTAGAGAAACTTCTAGATTTCAGAAGTTTCTTAGCCTTAATTTTATTTCCAACTAGTTCAACATCGTGTGAAAGTAAAGTTCTTTGGAGGAATGAAAACATTTGTTGCTGTGTTTTCATATTCATTCTCTCCTTATCTTTTAAGCTCTCATACGGTTTTGTGAAGCTTGAATTGTACGATTCTGTAGCATACTCATCATTTGTTTTTCGGTATCAAGATTCATCATGATAAAATCTAAACGAATATCAACCACTGTTTTAAATTGGTCGATTTCTTTTTTGGTAATGATACCTTTTTGAATGAATTGTTGTAGTTTTTCAGAATCTGGCTTACCGTACTGGATAAGCATTTCTTCTCCAAAATCCTCATAAATAGCATTGATATCATATAACGGATCATTGGCAACCAATGAAACAGAACCGTATTCATGAGAAATCTTCTTTTCTTGATGTAACTCCTTACATTGCAACATTATTTTTTTGGCCTTCTCATATTCATGCTGATAATTATCTAGTTGAGGTACAAGTGCCCCATTCTTCAGGGCTAAAATGAGAAGGTTTGTTTAATTCCTCCCTTTTTTGTTAAAGCTAGGCTTCACATAATAGGAAGGTTCGTATCGATAAGCTCTCAATGTCTCAAGAAGGAGCTCTTCTTTTTTTATCTCTTTATGATCCATTTTTAATACTGGAATCAGTAATCCAATATCATGGAAATACTCATTTAAACCCACGTAATCAATCTCGCTAATCTTTTTCGGAACAAATTTAGCAACAACATTGAAACGGGTATATTCATGACGTTTTACTTCTTAATCAATAAGTTGTTTTTCCATTGTCTTCTTTATTGCTTTAACACGAGAATCTACATTCTTCAAGGATGGATAGATGCCTTTTTCCACTAGCAGTTGCATGATTTCAGCAGCATTAGGATTCTTTTCGAAATGAGCCCTATCGGTCCGAGAACAAGCTTTACATCTCTTTAAATCAAACGCAGGTCTTTCAGTATTGAAGCGACAATTTTCACAACTTTTACTCATGATAATTCCTCCTAAAATATGATTAAGCTGCAATTTCAGCAATGAACGCATTTGTAATGATCATTTTCTTTCCAGCTTTTAATCCCACCTCAATAAAAATGGGCTTTCCGTGTATCTCCCCAATTTGGACAGAATATAGAAAACCCACTCGACAATCGTTTCTTATAAATACTCCATCGGTCTTTAGCATTTTAAATAGTCTTTCTTGCATGTATGACGGTCTAAAATAATCCAAAACTTTGTTTTTTAACATGATAATTTCCCCATCCTTATGTGTTTAATCGAAATGATAGTATCCGAACCATAATGCAAAGACATTAATTGTCTTGCATGTTCTTGGTCTACAGCTGACACGAGATTAGATACAGATTTCCTTTCGTGATTTACAACGACTAGGAATGTGTATTTATCTGGTCTTTGGACTCCATCAAAAAACTCCCATTCTGGTAATACAGACGTAATTGGTTCTGATTTGATTATGGCAGGAGGACAAAATTCATTCTCCGTAATAATCAACAAAGCGGGATAACCTAGTAAAATCTGAAAAAGGAAGATGTCACCCGATGCAATTACCTCACCATTCTTAGAAAATGTTTTTTCACCGACTGAAAACTTAGCGTTTTTCGTATAAAAATCAAATGTCATACTGCTACACCTTCTTCCTGGAACGAAAAAAGATCGAACTCAACAGGTCTTAACTCACTCTGCAATAGCTCAATCTCCTTTAGACACTCTATTAATTTCAGTCTTTTACCTTTAGAAGAACGAATTTGAAAGGTTACTTTGCCATTAACAACCACAACCCCTACTCTTCCTTTTTGGAATAACCCTCTGCTGTCTACCATTTCGTATGATGGACGTTTTAAAAGGTCTTTAATCCAATCTTCTGTTTTCATTTTGTGATGGGATAATTCGAATTCGACTCCTGTGACCATTGGATCTAACCAGCCTAACGAGGAATCAAACAAATAGATACCACCATCAATTTCTCCTTTAAAAAAGGCTCTGTAGGCTTTCATGGATTCTCTTGGTTGATTTTTAAATGGCTCAATTCTAAAAACATGGCCATCTAAATACCATTCAAATCCATCTTTCTTTGTTGCAAAACGTAATCCTCTAAGTGCAGTACCTAATTGTTCTGGCGGAATAGGAGCAAAGCAAGTAAGTTTAAACATGAGCTACTTCCCCCTTTTCAAGACAACCTGTTGAACAATACGTTTTACCGTTAATGTGAATTAATGTTTCACATTGGCCCTTACAGATAAAACAACATGTTTCAAACTGCATGTACTAAACATCCTCTCTTAATAGCTTTTTAATTATGAGCAACTTTTATATACTCACATATTCCTCCCCCCCTTTAAACGCAAAAAAGCCCTTGGGTTTTCATAAAAAGTAGACAGTCAAAATCTGATTCTACTTTAATATGAACCCAAAGGCTCCGAAAGTTTATTAGTAACCCTGCTAACCGAAAATGGTTGCAATTTAAAAGAAAAGTTAAAAGAATATAGCTAAATTATAGCAAAGGTTACATTTTATCTCAATGTTTAATTAACTTGGAAATGGTGTCTTTTGTTATAGAAAATAAATCATTTTTATAATTTATCTTTAGGTAGTTAAGCTGTTCCTCTGTAAGCGGATATACTTCTTTAATAATACCTGATTCTCTTAGCTCCATAGCAAAATCTACCGAAGAGGAATCTAAGTATAATTCTCTAGATGTAGAGTCGATCACTTCGCAATTTAATTCTTCTTCAATATCCGATCTAATTCTTGACTCTGCTGCCAGTGCGACAAGTTCTACATACATATTATCATCTACCATAAAATACGACCTTCTAAAAAAATATTTTATTTCAGAAGATGTAATGATCTCATCTGAAATTAACTCTTCTGGAAGTTGTTCTGCTGCTTTCATTTTAAAATACACCTCACGTAAAATAATTCGTATAATATAGGCATTTTCTGACGTTTTCCTTTAAGTTATTTCAATTGTAGTATATGTGGAATGCGAAAATTGTAGAATTTAACAATTAATTTAAAAAACATTTACTTATTTATCAAAATGATTCAACTACAATAAAAAAAACCCACCTATAATACATAAATGTAAGGTCGGTTGCACTAGTAGCTCTGGATTATTCAAGTGCCCAGGTAAAAATAATCCTTCATAGCTTTCCTTATAAATCCTCAAATTTTGGCAATGTTTCTCCGGATAATAGAAAAATGTTTTCTAGTGAAACGTTTCTTTTTCCCCTTTCAATATTGCTGATGTAATTTCGATGTAACCCTGTTCGATAAGCAAATTCCTCTTGTTATATCCCTTTTTCTATTCTTAATAATCTGACTTTTTGTCCGAACTTAATTTTAATCTCATTAGGATTTAAGTAATTCATGTATTGAGTATAATAGAGAAATTAGTAGTTCGCTACAACTATAAGTTACATTTTGGGTTAAATTTTACATTTAATGTATTAAGATTATATCATATTAATGTTTTTATTTGTAAGTATGTTTTAAAACAAAAAAACACCTAAAATGTATACTCTTATATTACTTTTCATAATTGACGGTACTTAGTGATATTATATCAATGTTAATGCAATAGGTTATTTTCATAATTATTTAGAGTAGAGTTTCATTCACGTTATTCAGATAAAGAGTTTTTGATAATTAATCGGAAAAAATAATTCCTTTTAATTAGGCTGCAACCTTTCTTTTAACTAAGTACCAAACCTTTTAAGTTCCTCGAGCTGAAACAGAATAAACTAAAAAGTGCTGCTACCGGCCTCCGTTGTTTAATACGGCCATAGGAATGTACCACTTCTGCCATTTAATTTACCAACGATTACCACAAAGTTTACCACTGGTTGCCACCGTATTTACCATTGGGGCAGATTTACAAAGTTAAGGGTTTTGAAAGATAAAAATAATTCCTCCGCATGTTTAGAAAGAAATTAGGCTTTAGATGTTCAACAAACGCATCCTTATATGTAGTATCCGTTTCAAAACACAGAAATGGTGCACCTTTTATCATTTTTTACATCCAACCATAAATAAGCGTATAAGGACTTGACTTGGAGCCTCTGTGGGCATGATTGGTCTTGAAAGGCTGAAGCAGTTGTTTCAGTAGGCAAACCAGCCTTTCATACCCACCCCAAACTGCCTATTCCCTAACTTTGTTTACTTAATATATTTTGTTAATAGTTTTCATCGTAAACAATGATAGGACTTTACTTGAATATCGTTATTAACGATGAATACGGTCAAAAATCATACTACATATAAGCGCCCGATTGCTTAATAATGACTTGCATTTTATTTGTTAGCGTGCTCGGCTTCAATTTCCTCACTCAACTTAGGAAATTGTTTCTTAAAAGATTTTACTATCTTTGTGGTTTTACTAAATGCATATTTTTTTACTTCACCATAAGGAATCCATATTTCTCTATTCTGAATCTGTTCATAGAGGGACGATATAACAGCATCGCGGTGATCAGGTGGGAGTTTCCTTGTTGTACGTATTTCTTTCATCTTATTGTGGTAAAGTATATAAAGTTCCGTTGCGATCCATTCCTTTTGACTGTTTTTTAATTGTGAAAAACGTTTGTTTGTTTGAAGAAGCTTTCCATTTATCTTTATATGATTTTTCATTAAGAACCGTCCTTTAAATCTTACTTAACTTAGTTTTTTAAAATTTTAACTTAATTGTTATTTTCTAATTTTCTTGAAGAAGAAAAAGTATCTCAACTTATTGAAGAAACGCACCCGTTAGCTTAATAAACACTACTGTTATTGGAATGGATTTTTCTTTTCGCTTGGATAATCAATTGAATTAGCTATTTCAACTAATACTTCAGGAGTAACCTTATCAGAAATCCTTTTATCAATACTAAGTATGTATTGCCAATTATCTCTTTCAAAGACTAATGCACCAAAACTTCTATACTCCATATACTTTGCTTCATTTCCGTTCTTTAGTTTAAACACTTTAAAAATGTATTTATCCTTTATTGGAATCTTATGATTAACAGGTCGAACATTTATTTTGTAATGATTTTCAGGTGATTCATCACTAATAAACTTCAATTCAAAAGAATCGTTTATGTCGCCATCTAAATCACTAAACCTTCCAAAATAATGAGTAAAGTTTATAGGTGGGATCCTAAGAGGTAGTTTTAAGTCTTGTTTGAAATGTTGCTCAAATTCTTTTACAGCTTCTTCAACCGTCTTATAACCAATTTCAGGATATATTTCCTCTAAAGGTTGAGGCTTATCGTTTGTAATTGCATATACCGTTCCATTATTTATCCCACAAATTAAGATACTGAAAAGAAGCATTAAAAGAAAGAAACTTTTCTTCAATTACATCACCCTAAATTATATTTAGGTATATTTTCACCAACCAACAACCAACTATTCTTTTTCCACTAAACTCCCTCAATAAACAAAGTGAAAACTCACGTTTTCTCCAGTATTCTCAGTATTTTATAGAAAGTAATTTTTAGAGTTACTGCTCGTAATTATGGTTGGATTTATCTCGTAAGGATAAATTTGGGCTTTTGAAGCAAAAAGACTAATAGCTCATTAGCCACACACTTACAAAAAATGGTGGATGAGTTAAAATATAACCGCACTGGTGGATGTCCACAATTCTCATGGAGGTCAACCCTCCCATGCCTCACAGAGTCTTCGCTCTCAAATTCCTTCGTCCAACCTTTCCATGAGGTGGATGTCAGTCATGCTGCCCCACAGGGTCCTTGCCCGAAGTTTAGTTGCTTTGCTGACTAATCCGTGCTTCAAATGTACGAGATTTAAAAACACTAAAAATTCTTTTCTACTTTACTTTTCCTATTGAATTAAGCGGCTTTTTCTACTTCTATGTTTGTCCTCATATGAGGGATATCCTGCAACATTCTCTCTTCACTAAACTCAAATTGTTTCTTTCCAATCGCAAAGAATATACGAATCAATTTATTACACAAAGCAATGAGTGACTGCATCTTCTT
>NZ_JBPFDQ010000130.1:0-10487 GCF_059415045.1 Ferdinandcohnia sp. SAFN-114
TAACGTACAGGTATTTGGCTATTTCTATATCGAATTTTGCTTAGCGTACAAAATTTCCGAAATGTTGGCTGTACCCCATGATGGAGAGAGCGAACCGCGTGCACACGCACGACCTTACCCTTACGTCCCTTGGTCTTTTTCTTTTCCTCGAGTTCTGGTAGGTAATCACGCTGCAGCTGACGTAGTTCGTAACGGTAATCATGACGATACTCCGCATGAACCTCAGCCCCATTTTTAGAGTTTACAGTCCCAGCAAGCCTAAATACACGTGCTGCATCGGACGCCTTTGAGTCACCGCCCAGGTCTTTTAATTGATTTAAGAAGTAATCCTGTAACGCTTGCCATAACGGTAGGGCACGGTAGGGAACCGGCTCCAATAACCAGATCAGGACGACACCTTGTCCACTAAATATAATAATATTGGGCTCTGGAATAGATTGGCCAAAGAAATCATATTCGAGCTTCCCTATTATCCAGGAAGGATCGTAATTAAAAAGATAAAAATCAAGGTCCACGTACAAGGACTTTAACTGCCTTAAATTTTGAATTTGTCTTTGAGGCTTATAAAATGTATTCTGGCTGAAATAAACGTCTTCTCCCAGCCAATCTGAAAGGCTTTTCGCCAGTTCTTGAGGTTTATAGTACCTTTGCTGGAATCCGCCAAGTGATTTCTTTGCGACAGTGATCCAGCCGTCCGAATCATGATGATGGAACCAGGCGTGATATTGCGCTTCTTTCAAATTTCCCATAAAAAAATCCTCCTCCCTACTGGAAAAGGACGTGTACCTATGCTATATTAATAGCATCAATTAAATAAAAGGGTACACGAATCCCTTGCCTAAAGACTCCCGCGGCGGCCAAACCATTGGGAGTTTTTTCTTTGTCTATTATTTTATCAGACAAGCTTCTAGATTAATAGACAAAATGGTATGAATTTCACGGTTAGCCGAATAATAATTGGCGAAAACAATAAAAAGGCTTTCATAACATCATGTTTTCGGTCGATAGAGCCAATATAAACGGAGTAGGCCTGTTCTATAAAAAAATTGATAACCCGTGTAATCCAAAATTTGAATCCCTTAATTTTAAAATTCTGTCTCCAGCATTTTTTCCATCATTCTATTAATTAAAAAGACTAATCCCTCCACTTTGGCTATATCTTCTTTCGTTATATTCTCAACAGAAGAAAAATAGTGGTTATACCGTTTTAATTGCTCATAAAGATCCCAATAAAATTTGTTTAATATCTCTTTGGAGTTACCCCCTTGATTCGCTGGGATATAGCTCATGTCAATAATGTCCACTTTCGCTAACCTTGCAATCCATCCATCGTATTTCTGTGACTGATAACAAGCTACATAATAGTATGGGTAGTAATGTGGCAACACTTCATATTTAAGATGCTCTAGTGCCTCTAGGTAGCCAACATCACCCGGGATACCGTTTAAGTGTATTTCGATAATATGTCGACCGCGCTCATCATGCTGCTCCCTTATAAATTCGGGTTTTGGCTTTTGTTCTCGGGCCATTCGCTTCCATTTCCCTACGTCAGCCTGAAGTTTTTTAATATGTGCCTTTTGTCGTTCAATCTCTTCACGTAGTTGCTCTTCCAGTGTTTTTTCTTGAATCACTAAAAATCCCTCCTTTTTATCGCATGTATCGTTCAGCGAGATCCCACCGATCTTCACCATGGCCAATTTCTTCGTGCACCTGGTCAATCGCTGATTTTAATAAGTTGTAAACTTTGATATCTTGTTCTGTTAAAATGCTATAATCAGCTTTTCGCCCTTTGTCCCTGTTATTCATAATACGTTCTAGCATCACTTCTCCCTCGTTTGCGATTCCTTTTTTTGCTAGTAATTCTCGTAATCTATCACGACAATACAAGTGCCTAAATCCATGGGTCCCTCGGCCGTTTTGCTTCATACCAGCTTTTTTACAGGCTTGGTTAATAGCTTTTCTTACAGTTGCTTCCTTAACCCCTATTAGTAATTCATCCTGTTCTTTATTGGTCATCATTTTCTCGATTTCATTTATAAGAAGTTTTGGAACTGGTGTGTTCCGAAATCGCCCGCCCTTTGTAATTCCTCGGCCCTCACCTTCTGAAATTCTCAACTCTAATCCATCATGGCTGACGGTCTTAAAATGCATCACCTTAACGTTACAAGCCTCCCTTACCCTTAATCCCATGTATCTCATCAATTTAGTTGCAGCTTGAACTTTTTGTGATAGGAATGGAAGCAATTTCTCGTATTCCTTCTGAGAATAACTGCGGTTTTCAGCTTTCTTGAGCTCTCGCCAATCAGTTAATCGCTTATTAGGAATAAACCATACTTCTTCCCGTCCCAGTTCTTTACTACGAATATTCATCCCCATCTGCATGTGTTTTAAAGCTGTCTCTACATTTTGCCTATGTCCAGCAGAACGTTCTAGATCTTTTAAATACTGTAAATAAGCAGTATAGTGTTCTTCGGTTAGCTCATATATACTTTTAATTCCAAACTCATTTCTAACCCATTTTACAAAGTTCTGTGCAACTGATAAGGTCCCTTTAATTTGTTTAATAGAATGGATACCTGATGTGCCCTTCTTCTTTGCTTCACGTTTTGATTCGCCAATTCGATTGATTGCTGTAATTGTTTGTGATACCTGGTGAACAATGCTACTACGTCCTTTTCTTGCCATGATTTATCTCCTTTCGATATATAAGAAAAACAAAAGGACTAAAACAGAAGCCCATAACTATAGTGTTGATGAAATAGTTCGTCATAAGGTGTGGTATTTATTTGTGATAGTGATAGTATTCAACCTTACATGTTGAAGTCCGCTCAGTTATTTATCGAGGCGAGCAATTAAGCCTCGTTGGGAGTTCTAGCGTTTTTACTGTTCCTAAATTCCTATGATTCAGTTTTGTTCTGCTCGACTTCCATGAACAAGAACGTTTTAGATTTTGGCTCGTTCATCCTGAACGTATTTCGGGCATCGATTATTCCATTGATGTCCCCTTACTAATGGCTGGTAGCATTTTATACTGGTCTGATTTTATTCCATCAGTTCAGTCGCTCTGTTTAAACCTTCATAAACAGAACTTTTTAATAGATTTTATACTGGTGCTCTATACTTCATGAGCTACAGTCGTTCAATCATTATTCCATTGATTGAATCCTCTTTTTCTAGTTTGGTAGCATATTTTCTAAACCGCCTGCTTTACCAATGGCGATCGACTCTTGACAGCTGTCTGCATTCTGTTTGTCCTTTTTGGCTGCTTGATAAATACGACAAATATACTTATCTGCTCACTCCCCCTTGTAATACCTCGGACTTCTAGTCTAAATAAAAAAGCCCACAGCTAATGAGAGGCTACCAAGGATACTGTTTCCTTTGTACAATCACTCTCAAAGCCGTGGACTTTGATTATTATAAAATTCCTCACAGAGATAAGATAAAAAACGACCATTCAATAAGAACCGTCGAAAAAAATCTCTATTGATTATTACACACACTCTTGCCATTCTCGTTTGTAACGATTAGCATTGTTTAAAAACCACAAAAGGCATACTTGCCCCTTTTTAATAAAATTCATCGACCCCAAAGGCCGCATTTGCTTAATACACACTACCGCTAGCTCCTGCCTAGGAACTGCAACAAAAAAAGAAGTTAAAATAAATATAGTTAAATTATATCAAAAAGAAAGATTGATTTCCAAAGTTAATTTAAAAATCATCTATTTATTACTAGATAAAACTATATTTGTGGCCTTATTCAATGACTAAGAGGGGGGAACGACAGATATTTTTTGAAGCAGCGTAGCTCGAGGAAAATAACTTACTTACAGGGAATTTCAGCAAAAAAATAACCCACCCTGCCTAATAATAATGTCCAGTTAGATGATGGGTTATTTCTCGCTTAGGACCACTGCTCTTCTCTCAGTAGATCAACACAATTATACCTCAATATGCCTTTAATTAAACCAATAGAATTCTATCTTTTAGTACTTTATCAATAAAATCATGAATCTGGTTTTCGTAATATTTTACTTCAATCTCTGATGTAGCTACTAACATGTTTTGTTTGAGTTCATTCAATTTTCCCCTTTCATCTTCTGTCAAACTTTGTTCTATTGATATTCTTTTTGCTCTGTTCAGCTCTAAATCTAAACCATCAAGTTCCCTAATTACCTTCTCTAAACCTTCAACTATTTGTTCTTTCCCGTATGCACTTTCTTGTTGAAGCAAAACAACAATATCCAATAATTTTTGTTTTAGTTTAACTACATGAAACTTAGTAACGGCATCCATAAAAAAGCACCTCTTTTCAACAACTTTTTATAAATTAAGCTCGGTAAAAAACTATTCACTGACCATAATCGGACCACTAATTGTACAATTAGTTGATCGTCAATTATAGAAGGATCATTACTAAATACTCCTTATACTTGTAACATCCTATTTTTTCTGTCTTATATCAAATTTTGATATATTGATTTAAAAGCATAAAAATAAGCTCATTAAACAACTGGAGGATTCAAAATTTGAACCCTCCCCCAAAGTAAGTAACCGCAAAAAAAGGACACTTAATGTTTCCCTCTTATCTATCAAGGGGATATATATATTTATTTTCATATCAGGTTAACCATCATAAACATGTTAACCATTTAAAAAACAGGATTTTATAGTTAACCAAAAATACATAAAAATTCAATTCCTGTTTTGTAGGTTCGGTCTAAATAAACAATACTTTATTTCTTACTAATGATAATAACCGGATTTACCTTTATTTTTTATCCCCTTCACTTTCTTGTTTCAATTGCTCGATTTTCTCCTCATACTTCTTACGTAGAAAGTTTATTTCTTCATACATTTGTTTTAACTTCTCGTTATACTCTTCGTTCGACTTCAATAACCTCAGCTGATATTCTCTTTCAACCTCCAGCAACGCCTTATCCTTTTCGTAGTCTTTTTTCTCATTAATACGTTCTATTTCAATAGCATGACTATTTTTCAGTAACCCGATTTGTTGTTTTAAGTCTTTAACTTCGTCTTGTAACTCATCATTTTGAACAATAATTTCTTTCACTTGGGATTGTAGACGTTCACGTTCTTTAGAAAATCGCTCTTTTAACTTTTCATTTTCATCCGCAAATTCTTTGTACTTAGTAACCAAGCCACTTAATGTATCACTTTTTTCTTTATATTCATCAATTAAGAGCTGATTATTCTCATTAGTGGCACGCAATCCTTCCAGCTGCTTCAACGCTTCCTTTTTCTCCTGTTCTACCACCTTCAACGTTTCCTGAGTCTGTTTTGCTTCCTCTACCGCCATTTTAACCTTCTCTTGGCATTCACCAACGATCGCTTCTTTTTGCTCTAGCTTATCGGAAATTTCCTTTACTGCATGGTCTTTTATGTAGATGGACCGTTGAACCATATTAGAAACAAGCTCATAAATTCGACTAGTATGTACTTCCAACTCGTTCAAATCTTGGCTGTAATCAGTCGCCCCTTGTTTAATCGACTGCAATTCAGTAACAGCGACAGCTTTCTCAAACCATTCTTTCGCAGATTCTCCGCTGTTTTCAATCATAGTCTTTACTTTTTCATGCAACTCCTCACTAACCTTTACCCCAAATGTTTTATCCGCCATTTCTCCACCTCATATATGGTTAACCATTAGATACAGTTTTACCAATAAGTTAACCAAGTTTTTTGTAGTTAACCATATTGTAGCATTTACCCTGATAAATGAAAAGCAACAATCCCACCACTCTTGACCTTGTTTGTGTCCGTGGTAGTGGTTTTTATGACAGATAGCGAAAAAACAGACTTTAGGGCTCTCCATCCATCAGCAACGTACCACGGACAATGAGAAGCGATTGCTCGCTTACCTTTTTTTCACTTCAGACTTGGTGTTGTCGAAATTTCGTCTACTTCCCCAGAAATCGGTAAGGTTAACGAGGAGATACAAAGTTTTCCAAAATGGAAAATATCGTTTTTCATGTCTCCATATAGCAAAATGCACATGCTCCTCAATCAAAACATGTTGTAGGTGTTGTGGCCTCTGAAATGCCGATTTCATTTGAAGTGGAAGCACTAAAAGCTCAAGCATTAGCAGGAAGAACATTTCTCGTTTATCGAATGCTTTCTGATTCTAAAGTTAGTTTATCTAATAATGCTGAGATCACAGATAATCATCAGTTTCACTAGGTCTATAAAATAAAGAGGAATTAGCTGACCAGTGGGGGGAAAATTACAAAACTAATAAAATGTTTTTTAATTTTTGGAAGGACTTCCATATTTTGTGAAGAATTATATAGTGAACAATATAAAGTTAATAAGGAGGAATAAGTAATGAAAGTTATGAAAAAGGTCTTGCTATCTACAATGTTAATTCTCTCGGGATTTGGGTTTGCGGCTAATGATTCTTTTGCACAATCAGTAACAACTGGCAAAGAGGAATTTAGCCAAATCGAAAGTTCGAATAAATATGTTCTTATTAATCTACAATTTAGTAGTTATCCGCCAAGCAAATACTACTATAGTGACGGCGAATATGCCGGATGGTTAACTTTGCACTCTGTAGAGAAAACTTCTACCGGGTATAAGGCAAAATATACTGGATATGTATATCCAATTTGTGTAGGAGCTATTTGTCCGGAGAGCAGTGAAGAAAAACAATAGATGCATAAAAGAAAAGAAGATATTACGCTTTCTTTGTATAAAAGTTATAGAAAAGAGCCGCGCCCTTGACGCGGCTCTTTTCTATAACTTTATGTGAAAAATGACTGAATAACGGTTAAGCTTCATAATATTAAGCATATATATTAGAAGAAGATTTCAACCATTAAATTAAAAACGAAAAAATATTTTCCGGTTTTTGAAAGGAGCGAAAATGGAGTTAATAACCAATTGGATTCAACAGTTAATATTAATAATTTTATTTGCTTATGTGGTAGAGATGCTATTACCAAGTTCGCAATGGAATAAGTATGTAAAAACAGTCCTTAGTGTAATTATCCTTCTTGTCTTATTGCAACCTGTGCTAACGATATTTAAGGTAGATATCAATAATTTATTCTCTAAAACTAACATCAGCAAAGAGAGTGATTTTTTATATAATGAAAAAACTAATGAGTATTCGAATAAAATTAACCAAATTCAAAACGATATGATTTCTCAACAAGTGACTGACTTAATGAAAAAGAAGGTGACTGATGAACTGGCGTCTGAGTATAAACTTGCTATAAATAACATAGCTATATCTGGCAAGGATGGCGAAATGAATGTTTCTGTAACCTTGGTTGATATTGTTGAGGAGGAAGTTCAATCCATAGAATCTTCTAAACCCGTTTCAATAAACTTGATAGAAATAGACAAAAACAGAGTTGCTGAAGAAGACATAGGGCTACGTGAAAATGAAGGTGTTCTTGCTTTACTTTCTCAAAGTTGGGACTTACAAAAAAAAGATATTAAACTTATATATAGGACAAGCTACTGATAGCTTTAGCCAAATTTAAGAATGTAAATATTAAGAAATCGTGCTGACGATGAAAAATGTGAATCTCTTTATTACTGACTTTTTATTTAAATATAGTTTCGTAGTTTGACAAAAGCTCTAGTTCCGAAATAGAACCAGGACTTTCCTTATTATATTAACTCACTATTGTTTTTTCTGATTCTTCGTCAAGATTCAAAACTTGTTAATAGCACATGAGCGAAAGCGTGCGATAAGCAAGGATTTCGCTCCCTGACTGGCAGGAATACAACTCATATTAACCATGTCATCCTTTGCTATCTTAACAATCCATCCATCATATTTTTGGGACTGGTAACAAGCAAAGTATGGATAATGATTGGGAATTTATGATTTATATTAAAAAACACACTCATTTGCGCATGAATAAGGTACAATGAAACTAGTAATCTAACTATCGATAACCCACGTTATCACTACATAGAAAGGAAGAAAAATCCATGAGTTTGGAATTGAAAGTCCAGGAAGAAACATCCCTTTCCACTGAAATGTTGGAGCTTCAGAAAGAAGCAAAAAATCACTTGGCCAACTCGAAAGCTGAAAATACGAAACGAGCCTATCGAAACGATTGGACCCAATTTTCCGAGTGGTGTAAAAAGAACGGATTTCTGGAACTGCCAGCTGACCCAGAAACGCTTGTCTATTACATTACGTTTTTAGCAAAAACATTAAAAGCTTCCTCCATCAAACGGAAAATGACCGCCATCTCACAGCGCCATGAAACAGCTGGACATCCAAGTCCTACAAAAACAGCCCTGGTAAAAGGAGTGTGGGACGGAATCCAGCGAAAGATCGGAATCAAAGAAGAAGGAAAAGATGCGCTTTGGCTTGAGGATCTTCGGCAAGTAGTCCAAGCGATTCCTCAGAATAAAGGAATTGGTGTACGGAACCGAGCTTTATTAGTGATAGGTTGGGCCGGGGCTTTACGAAGAAGTGAATTGGTCCAGTTAGACATCGAAAATATCTCCATCACTCGCGACGGATTAATTCTTAACTTAAATAAAAGTAAAACGGACCAAAAAGGAGAAGGACAGGATGTTGCCCTCCCATACGGAAGCAATCCATTAACATGTCCCGTTCGTAGTTTAGAAGATTGGTTGGCCGTATCTGGCATTTCAGAAGGACCATTGTTTCGTCGATTGGATCGTCATGGAAATATACTCGGAAGGTTAACTCCTCAATCAGTGAGGCTGATCGTGAAGAGTTGTAGTGAAAAGGTGGGCTTGGATCCAAATAGATATGGAGCTCATAGTTTGAGAAGTGGATTTTGTAGTACGGCTGCAAAAGCAGGAAAGGCTGAGCATCAGATTATGAAGCAGACTAGGCATAAACGGTCCGATTCGTTGCAACGATATATTAAAAAGGTCAGTCTGTTTGATGATAATGCAGCAAGTGGGATTGGTTTATAAACTATAAACCGATCGAAGTAAGATGGTATTTTAATTCGATTAGAAGCACTAGTGTTGATTAAGGTACTGGGAAAATCACCTAGTGTCGCTTTTTTTGTTTTGTAGGGTTATATACTTCTTGAAAACTGGTAATCATTTGCTTAGGATTTGCCCTTTAATTATTTGTATATTGTGATAAACTACAGCCATTGCTACTTTAGATGTGCTTTCAACAACGTGCTAGTCTGTTATTTTATTTTGTGTTTGTATATGTGATTTGATAAAACGGACCAGGTGGATGCTACTTTACGAATGAATTTGCTATGGTGGTGGATGATAGTGATAAGAAAGAAAAGGAAAGTGCTATACCAGGATTAGTAGCGGAGGACATAGTAGAAAATAAAGAGGCCTAAAGAATCAATAAGAAAAATTTATTAAAGAATCCATCAAGTGACGTGACACACAGCTAATGGGAGTCAATTAGAGCTATACAGGAGTATCGTAGGTAGACGATTGAAACGGCATCAGCTATTTCTAAAGTATTAAGTTTAATAAAGGCTTCATAGCCAACATTTTGGAAGCTTTCTATGGTAAGGCAGGTAAAACTAAAGGATGGTTTAGTTAAATGTTCTATCCACAGTTAAGCGAAAATGGTACGATGGCAATGGATAACACACCTATTTATGGATTTAGTAACAGTTGATAAGGATCGTTTTAATGATGCTATTCAAGCATATTTCCTTTGGAAAGAATTAGATTTAATTATTAGAAAGTCGCATACAAGAGGAGTAAATATTCCAGAAACAATTTCAGAAGCTTTACTTTGTTATGTGAGTGATTTTCAATTAAATCGTGGTTCTGGTGGAGACGCGTTTGATCCAAAAACGGACAGAGTAATAGAAAGCAAAGCAACTTCTAATTTTGATAGAGATACAAGTTCTTTCAGTCCAAAGGAAGAATTTGATGCTTTGTATTTTTGCCGTTTGGATAAACGTAGTTTTGGCTTGCCGAAGGCAATTAGGTTTTGACCTTCCGAGCATTCGGAAGGATGGTTTTTGTTGCGAAGCAACCGCACACACCAATCCGGTGTATAAGTGCGCCCTTAGGATTATAATATCACAGGTTCGGTAAAGTAATCTAGCTAGCGTTTTAAGTTTAACAATATAAAAAAGCCAATAATGATTTTTAACATTATTGGGTCTATGGAGGTCTATAAATAGTCATTATTCGAACACTAATCTTATGTGTAAGAAAGATTTCTATTTTTTAGTTTTCATCAAGTTCTATGCCATCTATTATGCAAGAAAAGCTAATATTATCCAAAATCCATACTTGAAAGATTTCATCAACTTTCTTTTTAATTTCTTGTGTGCTCATATTTTCATCAATTTTTAATTCTTCAAAAGTAAAAGTTTGTGTAATTGTTGAATTTATATCTGTAGTTCTAATTGAAAAAGTGACTGTTTTATCTGTTTTACTGTCCAAAATTTGAACCTCCCTCTATAAAGTTAATTTATCTCACGAATACTCTCTTTTTCTCAAAATTTCATAACCACCTAATAGTTGACA
>NZ_JBPFDQ010000131.1:0-10394 GCF_059415045.1 Ferdinandcohnia sp. SAFN-114
AATCCTCTTCATCGAAGCTATGAAGGGGAAAAGGAGACCAATCCCGTCGCCGAATCCTCTTCATCGAAGCTATGAAGAGGAAAAGGAGACCAATCCCGTCGCCGAATCCTCTTCATCGAAGCTATGAAGGGGAAAAGGAGACCAATCCCGTCGCCCAATCCTCTTCATAGAAGTTATGAAGAGGAAAACGAGAGTAACCTCGTCGCCGAATCCTCTTCATCGAAGCTATGAAGGGGAAAACGAGAGCATCCCCGTCCCTGAATCCTCTTCATCGAAGCTATGAAGGGGAAAGCGAGAGTAACCTCGTCGCCGAATCCTCTTCATAAGAGTTATGAAGAGGAAAAGAACAACAATTCCCACACTGAATCCTCTTCATAAAAGCTATGAAGGGGAAAACGAGAGTAATCCCGTCCTCGAAACCTCTTCATAGAAGTTATGAAGGGGAAAAGGATAACAATCCCGTCGCCGAACCCTCTTCATCACGGGTATGAAGAGGAAAACGAGAGTCCCCCCGTCGCCGAATCCTCTTCATAAAAGCTATGAGCGAAAACGCGAATAGCCCCCGCTCAGATTATAAATAAAGAAAACGGACAATCCGTATTAAAAATATCCCTCTCCCCACACCTAGTGAATAAATGCCACCGCACTATGGAAGGCTTTTAAATAAGATTATCCCAATTACCTATTTTAACCAAGACTCAATCCAATGTCTCAATTCAAAGTGGTGAAAATATGCTAGTCAAAGAAGACCATACAGATAGAATACATCCCGAGGTCAAAAAGCTAATGTTAGTCAATCTAATTCGAAGTATAGGACAAGGTATGATGGTTGTTGTGTTAGCACTATACCTAGATGATTTAGGGTGGAGTTCTGTTAAAATCGGAACTGTGCTGGCTGCAGGTGGATTGCTGGGGGTTTTTCTTGCACCGTTTGTTGGTATATTCAGCGACCGCGTAGGCAGGAAACCTTTTGTTCTGGTTTCGGAACTTTCGACGGCAGGGTGTGCATTGATTGGAATCCTGTCCATCAATCCTTTCCTATTGTTTATTGCGATTGCCTTTTCCGGTTTTGGAAAAGCAGATGCTGGTTCAGCAAGCCCGTTTGCTCCTGCGGAACAGGCATGGCTTGCATCTTTTATCAAACCCTCGGAACGAGGAAAAATCTATAGTCTCAATAATGCGTTAAGCTTTTTTGGAATGGCGACAGGGGCGATGCTAGTGGGTACAATGGGGTTTGGCAACCTCTCACTTGGAATCTCTGTTTACCATCTTGCCTTTTGTTCTACGTTTGCATTTTCAATTGCTACGACTGCCATTGTATTAACAGTTAGTAGAGAACCTTTTAACCGAAAAGAAAAGCCAATGGAGAAGATGGCCGAGAATGAAGAAATGAAAATTACAAAGGAAGAAAATACAGCTATTTTAAAATTAGCAGGTATTAATGTGTTGAATGGGATCGCAATTGGATTGACGGGGCCGATGATGGCTTACTGGTTTTCTGTGAAATTTGGTGTAAGCAGTGCGCAAATTGGTAGTACATTAGCTCTTACTTTTTTTGCGACCGGTATTATTTCGATGTTTCAAGCTAGAATTTCACATAAATATGGGACAGTACAATCGATTGTAATGGTTCGTTTTGTAGCATGCCTTCTTCTCATATTAATGCCATTGTTGTCCTCATATGCACTTGTATCCATTCTTTATATTCTAAGAACGGCATTAAATCGAGGGTCTCAAGGTGCAGGGCAAGCACTAAGTGTTAGCCTAACGCGTGGAAAAAGAAGTGGATTTGCATCAAGTATTAATCTTTTATCAACGCGTCTGCCAATTTCAATTGGTCCGTATATTACTGGCTATCTTTTCGGGTTAGGTGCTTTGGCTTTACCTTTTTATCTTGCAGCTGGATTACAAGGTAGTTTTGCCTATTTCTATGGTAAGGCTTTCCGAGCCTACGATACAAAAATGAAACTAAACCCATCATCTGGATGAAAAAAATCGGCAAGCAACGCTTGTCGATTTTTTAAAGAAAGCTAAACAGGATGATGATAGCTATGGGTATTAAAATAATTAAATACCCTATTGGGTTACCGAAGTTGATCGTCCAGCCTACACCAAAGCGTTTTTCAACAAAGATGGAAGGGTCATTTTTGTTGACATAAAAGAGACCGCCAACCCAGTGCTTGTCATCGTCATAATCTGTTATGCCTGCAGCTGCTTCATCAATGGATCGTTTGTCTGAACGGCCAACTTTTAGAGCAAATGCTACCGTAGAGCCTAAAGTAATAACTAGGAAAATAATTGGTACGGCCATAACAATCGTTCCGTCCACAATATCAGGATGTATCGTTCTTAATTGAAAGAAACTAAACATTCCCGTTAATAAAATAGACGTTAAAAATAGTAACCAGCTTGTATATTTACGTAATGTTAATTGTCGCAATCGTGAAGCGTTTGTTGCTGTTGCACTTAGTTTAATGCCTGATTTTTTTGTGCTTATAATAATCGCTAGAAACATTACCTGCATCACAAGCAACATGAGTGGGGATGAAACGGCTGAAACAGGTGTTTTATCAGTAAAGGCATCAGCTTCTCCGTTAATTCCCCAGTGAGTTGGAATCTGGTCTGGAAGAAGAGTATATTGAGAAATGGTATAACCGATTACACCAACTGTGATGAGTATGGGTACTAAAAAGACATACCAAGGCAGCATCTCATCTTTAGCACGTGCTGACAGATCGGCGATTTGAATTTGTTTTGTATTTTCTCCCCATTTCATTTTCTTTTTTAACTGAAGAGTTTTTCCGTGAAAATAAAAATAGAGGGTAAAGCTAAACAAAATAATCGCAAATTGAATAACGGTTCCAATCAAAACGGTCTGTTCTTCTGAGGCGCTGCTAGAAAGTACCCATATTGCGTAACTTACCAAAGAGATTAAAGATAAAAGGGATACAAGCAGGGAATATTTCTTTTTAAAAGAAGAAAGTTTTTCATTATTAATATGTTTTTCGGGAACTGTAATCCCGAAGATAACTGTGCGTTTCACAAGAAAAGGAACTGCGATCTGAATCCCGGCTAGAATAACCGCGATTATGAGAAAGATAGCCAACGTCATAATTATGCCTCCTTATTTGATGAGTTTTTTAAATGATTTATAGTAGAAGAAACTAATTCTTGAATTTGTTCATTGGACATACCGACAACGAGTGATTCCGCGATGAGTAATTTATAGTTTTCCTTTAACCTGTCAAAGGAAAAATCGTTGTAATCGTGTGGGGAAGAAATCACCGCCCCAGATTTCGGAACGATTCGAATAATTCCTTTTTTCTCAAGTTGGTGATAGCTTTTGTTAACTGTGTGCATGTTAATGCCAAGGTCTGCGGCAAACGTTCTCACGGATGGTAGGGAATCACCTGGCTGAATCAACCCTATAGCAATTCCTTCAATGATTTGATTGGTCATTTGTTGGTAAATGGGAATATCGGATTCGGGCTCAATTCGAATAATCATTTCAATCCCTCCTATCTGTTCTATGTATAGTATAACACGCTTGTTATACTAAAGATATAACAAAAGAGAAAAAAACTTGACGAAACTTAAAATCATTGTTAGATTTTTTAAGTTATATGAATATAGTAATTTGTATATGTTCGGGAATATGGCCCGATTGTTTCTACCAAGCTACCGTAAAAAGCTTGACTACAAATGGTTTATAGGGATATGATTTGTCCTTTTGACTAAATTTTGTACGTGCTTTGGTAGGTCTACACTATCAAGGCTTTTTTTATTTTGAAAAAATAAATCAAAGCAAAATGGGGAATATAGAAATATGAAAAATTATTTTGACTTCAATACGCGCCAAACAACATATAAGCAGGAATTTATTGGCGGACTCACAACATTTCTATCGATGGCCTACATCCTTGTGGTCAATCCTATCGTTTTAGGTGAATCAGGGATGGACAAAGGTGCCGTTTTTACGGCAACCGCAATAACTATTATTCTTGGCTCGCTGCTTATTGGTCTCCTATCTAATTATCCAATCGGGATTGCCCCTAGTATGGGTCTAAATTCTTTTTTTACGTATTCTGTTGTGATTGGGATGGGAATTCCTTGGCAGACAGCATTAACGGGCGTTTTCGTCGCAGGTATCTTATTTGTCCTTTTAAGTGTCTTAAAAATCCGTGAAAAAATTATTAATGTGATACCGCAGGATTTGAAGTATGCGATTGCGGGTGGGATTGGTTTTTTTGTTGCGTTTATTGGACTAAAAAATGCGAAGATTATTGTCGGAAACGAAGCTACATTTGTATCACTTGGAGACTTCACATCTGGTGCGACTGTGCTTGCCTTATTCGGATTCATCATTACCTCCATAATGCTCGTTAGGGGAATTCGTGGTGGTATATTTTACGGTATGGTTATTTCTTCAGTTGTGGGGATGATCTTTGGGATTATTGAGAAGCCTGCAGGTATCATAGGAAAAATCCCAAGTCTTGAACCAACATTTGGTGTTGTTTTTTCTGAACTTCCAAATGTATTTACACCAGACTTAATTATTGTCATTTTTACCTTTTTATTTGTTGGATTTTTTGATACAGCAGGCACATTGATTGCTGTTGCGAGTCAGGCTGGAATTTTAAAGGATAATAAAATTCCAAACGCGGGTCCTGCATTATTATCGGATGCTTCCGCAACGGTTATCGGTTCTGTTCTAGGGACGTCACCTACTGCATCCTTGATTGAATCTACTGCAGGTATTGCTGCTGGTGCACGAACTGGTTTTTCATCAGTTGTCATCTCAGGCTTTTTCTTTTTAGCCCTCTTTTTCTCGCCATTGTTAGCGGTTGTTACATCCGAAATCACCGCTCCAGCCCTCATAATCGTGGGTGCAATGATGGTGGCAGAAGTGCGACATATTGACTGGACGAAATTAGACATTGCTATACCAGCATTTACGACAATTATTATGATGCCATTGACAATTAGCGTCGCAACAGGAATTGCTTTAGGTTTCATCATGTATCCTGTTACAATGCTTGCATTAGGAAGACATAGAGAAGTACATCCAATTATGTATGTTCTTTTTGTTACGTTTATTGTTTATTTTATCTATGTTTAAAGGAATATCCCCTGGAGATGTACAAACAACATGTCCAGGGGATTTTGTTTTTGATAAAATAACCTAGAACAGACTTAGACGATGGGGAGGGTTGGGACAAGGGACCTGTCCCTTTGACCCGTTATGATGAAAATTTTAGTTGTTGAGGATGATAGGACGATCGCTTCTGGGTTGGATTATACGTTGAAGCAGGATGAGTATGAGACGATTGTTTGTCATAATGTTGAGGATGCTAAGCAGATTATTTCAGATAGTTGGAACAGTATTGATTTGTTTTTATTTGATTTATCTTTACCAGACGGAAGTGGATATGAGCTATGTGAGTTAGTAAAGAAGCAAGGTGATAAACCTGTGATTTTTTTAACGGCTTTGGATGACGAAGTGAATGTTGTGATGGGTTTAGACATGGGTGCAGATGATTATATTACAAAGCCATTCCGTATTCGTGAGTTAATGTCACGGATCAAATCGGTGCTTCGTCGTTACAATAGGCAAACAATGGCACAAACCAAGAATGTTATTGAAATAGAAAATATTCGTATTAATACGTTAGAAGGTAAGGTTTATAAAAATGGAGAGGAGGTACTTCTGACTTCATTAGAATACCGTCTATTTTTGATATTCGCGAATCACATTGGTCAAGTTCTTACTAGAACACAATTACTTGATCGAATTTGGGATGTAGCGGGTGATTTTGTGAATGATAACACATTAACCGTTTATATCAAAAGATTACGAGAGAAGCTTGAAGATGACCCACAAAGCCCGAAAATTATTAAGACAGTCCGTGGAATGGGCTATAAGGTTGGTGAGTAATATGTTGCGTAACCGGGAAATCCAGTTCTTACTTCTGGCTCTTTTTTCTATAAAACTGGTTGCGTCTTTGTTTACCTATTTTCTGTTTTCTGGACTTGCTGCACTACTCGTTTTTTTCACAGCAGCTCTACTGATTGGATGTATTTTGGGATTTACGAAGTGGAGATATCGTGAAATTGAAAAGCTTTCTGGATATTTACGGAGGATAACGAGTGGTGATTATAGTTTAGATGTAAGAGACAATCATGAAGGCGAGCTTAGCATCCTAAAGAGTGATATTTATAAAGTGACATTAAAGCTATCTGAGCATAGCACTCTTTTGCAACAGGATAAGTTAAAACTTACGAATGCAATTTCGGATATTTCGCATCAGCTAAAAACTCCACTTACCTCCATGATGGTTATGGCTGATTTATTGGGGGATGAGAAACTAGATGATGCAAAACGGGGTGAATTCACAAATAACATCCGTATTCAGCTAGAAAGAATTGAATGGCTGGTGTCATCGTTATTGAAACTTTCAAAAATTGATGCTGGAACTGTTTCTTTTAAGAAGGATACAGTCTATGTTTCAGAGCTGATAGAACGTGCAATTCAACCTGTATTAGTTCCAATGGATATTAAACAGCAAAACCTGCATGTTGAAGGAGACAAAGAGGTATCCTTTCTTGGGGATTTCAACTGGACATCAGAGGCACTTCTTAATATTTTGAAAAATTGTGTTGAACATACGCCTGATGGTGGAAAAATATCCATTTCATTTTCTGAGAATGCATTATATACCGAGATTATTATTTCAGATAATGGAAAAGGCATAGCCAAAGAAGATCTCCCCTATATCTTTAAACGTTTTTACAAGGGGAAGAATGCAGGTGAAGATAGTGTCGGAATTGGTCTAGCAATGGCCCATAGTATTATAAATAGTCAACAAGGTGATATTGAAGTGAAGAGCAGTAAAGAAGAAGGCACGCAGTTCAAAATAAAACTTTACAAACAGGTGATCTAGCGTATACAGCTGTGTATTCCACCTAAAGTGAATAAAATGTCACTTTCGTAGTCACTTTAGAGTCATCTTAGACAGATATACTGAACTCAACATTGAAATTATGGAGGTTTACTTATGAATATATTACAAATCGAGAATCTGTCTAAGATATATGGAAAAGGTGAAACAGCAGTTAAGGCACTTGATAATGTTTCATTTTCAGTGAAAAAGGGAGAATTTGTAGCCATTATTGGTCCTTCAGGTTCAGGTAAATCAACACTATTGCACCTACTCGGTGGTGTTGACCGACCATCTAGCGGTAAGGTACTAATTGATAACACAGATATTTATGATCTAAATGAAACACAACTCGCGATTTTTAGAAGGAGACAGATTGGGTTAATCTATCAGTTTTATAACTTAATTCCAATCTTAACGGTAGAAGAAAATATTACATTACCCATGCTATTAGATGAACATAAGGTTGATCCGAAGCAGTTTGCGGATATTGTAAAGATTCTCGGTTTAGAACAACGTTTAAACCATTTACCAAATCAGCTTTCTGGAGGTCAGCAACAGCGGGTGTCGATCGGTCGTGCCCTTATTAGTAATCCAGCCATTATGCTAGCAGATGAACCGACTGGAAATCTAGATAGTAAGAATAGCAGCGAAATCATTGAACTTTTAAAAATGTTCAATAAAACCTATAATCAAACCTTGCTTGTTATTACCCACGATGAGCGAATTGCCCTTCAAGCTGACCGTGTCATTTCAATAGAGGACGGAAGGATCGCTAAGGACGAGGTGATTCGTCCATGAACATCATTAACAAACTGACGATTCGACATTTGAAGGAAAATAAACGAAGAACCCTCGTCACAATCATTGGTGTTATCATTTCTGTTGCAATGATAACAGCTGTTGCAACACTGGGTGTCTCTTTTTTAAACTTAATGATTCGAGATAACATTGCGGACAACGGTGAATGGCACGTCAAATATAACGATGTCAATGTGGAACAAATCAAGGCAATTGAAAAAGATAGTCAAACGAAAAAATTAGTCCTTTCAAATGATCTAGGCTATGCAAAACTTGAGGGTTCGAAAAATAAGAGTAAACCTTATCTGTTTATTAAAGAATATAACACAGCAGGGTTTCAACAATTTCCAATTGAATTAGCTGAAGGACGTTTACCTTTAAAGAATGATGAAATTGTCATATCCGAAGCAATTGCCGATAATGCTAAGGTCGAATATAACATCGGTGACAAACTTTCGGTCGAAATCGGAAAAAGATTAGTAGCCGGTGAAGAGGAACCGCTGGGTCAGAATTATTCATTGCAATCCGATGAAAATGGGGTTACAGAAAAACTTAAGATTGAGTCTAGTGAAACGTTTACTATTGTTGGGACCATTAAACGTCCAACATGGGAACCATCATGGTCGCCAGGATATACGGTGGTTAAATACGTAGACAAAAATGCTTTGGGTAAAAATCGTACAGCAGACGCAGTTGTGGTATTAGAAAAAGTGAAGGGTTCATTATATCAGCATTCAGAAACCATTGCTAAAGAAAATGGGATCAATTCTGTATCCTATAATAAAGAATTATTACGCTTTTATGGAGTCACAGACAATGATAGTCTGCGTCTGACCTTATTTTCTGTGGCAGGTATTGTCATGGCAGTTATTATTATTGGTTCAGTCGCATTAATCTACAATGCTTTCGCAATTAGTGTATCTGAACGGTCAAGACATTTAGGAATGCTATCAAGTGTAGGAGCGACAAAAAAACAGAAGCGGAATTCCGTCTTCTTTGAAGGAGCTCTGATTGGTGCGGTTAGTATTCCAATAGGTATCCTTTCGGGTCTTGCTGGAATTGGGGTAACCTTTTCATTTATTAACACTTATCTTGAAGGAGCTCTAAATGTTGCTGAAAAACTAAATGTAATTATTACACCAGCTTCTCTTTTAGTAGCCTGTGTGATTTCAATTGTAACAATTTTTATCTCCACCTATATTCCAGCGATGAGAGCGTCAAAGGTTTCAGCGATTGATGCGATACGTCAAACACAGGATATCAAACTATCAAGAAAAACAGTTAAGACATCAAAACTTGTACGTAAACTATTTGGGATTGAAGCTGAAATTGGTTTGAAAAATTTGAAACGAAACAAGAAAAGATATCAAGCAACTGTTTTCTCGCTTGTCATCAGTATTGTCCTCTTTTTGACAGTGTCATATTTCACAGAGGACCTGAAGAAGTCGTTGGAACTATCTGTAGATAATATTAATTATGATATTCAAGTGATTAATGATCAGATGGGCAAAGAAGATCTATTACCATTCACGAAACTTGATTATGTAACGAATTCAAGTATTATTCAAACGATCTATTTAACAACATTAACAGAGAAAGATCAACTTCCAAACGAGTTATTAAAATCTATAGAAAAGGATCCCTCCATTTTACAAGATGGAAAATTTACTTATTATGTAAGATTACATGGTTTGGATCATGACAGTTTCAATGCCTATGCAGCAAAAGTAGGTACGGATTCTGGGGAATTTGAAAATACAAATGAACTTAATGCGATCATAATTGATAACATCAACTATCAAGATTACGAGACGGGGAAATTTATTGATACAAAATCTATTCATATAAACGTAGGAGATACACTTGCACTTAATTTAATGAACTATGAGACTGAAGAGCAACAATTTTTAGCTAATATTAAAGTTCAAGCATTGACCGACCAGCTACCAATGGGTACTACAACATCTAGTCTTGGTGGATTAGATATAATTGTTTCAGAGGATATATTAACAAAGGTTGTTGAAGGAAATGAGAAGGCAAAAAGTGAAATCCAAACTGAATTATACATGAATAGTTCAGATCCAATGGCAACACAGGATGAGTTGGATAAAATCACAGACTCTGGCACGCATGTCTATAACGTCTATCAAAGAAGACAAGAACAAGAGCAAATGATAATAATGATGTCTATTTTCACCTATGGCTTTATCGCCCTGATTTCGTTAATCTCTATTGCAAATATTTTTAATACAATTTCAACGAGTATCTCGCTTCGAAAACGTGAATTTGCAATGCTGAGATCAGTGGGGATGACCCCGAAAGGCTTTAATAAAATGATTAATTATGAGAGTGTATTTTATGGTGTAAAGGCTCTACTATATGGTCTTCCAATAAGCTTTGTCATCATGTTTTTAATTTATTGGTCACTTAGGAATACGTTTGAATATGGATTTAATCTTCCATGGATGAGTATCTTATTTGTCGTAATCATCATCTTTATTATTGTAGGGGCAGCCATGCTGTATTCAATACAAAAAGTGAAAAAAGAAAATATAATCGATGGGTTGAAACAGGAGAGTTGATACTATGTCAAGAAAATAGACACAGATTTTTCTACCGCGCTTTCGCTTGGTAGCCTTCATAAAAAAGTTTAAA
>NZ_JBPFDQ010000132.1:0-10020 GCF_059415045.1 Ferdinandcohnia sp. SAFN-114
TGGTTATAATTCATTTGAATAGCCTCCTGGTTTTATTAGATTGTCCTTTTAGCCGGCAAGCGTTGGACACTCTTATTCTACCAAGAGGTTATTTTTATTCTCAAATCTCATTTTCATCCATTACAGGAATGCTGCTCCGTTAGCGGAACAAGAAAAAGCGATTACTCTAATTGAACAATCGCACCCTTCGTTGAGAACAAGACATAATTTCTCTTATTTTCCTACATAATCAATCTCAATATCATTCACTTTTTTATCCATTTCGTAAGTTTCAGAGGATTTATCATAAATAACTTTTAGGTTCTTTTCATCAAGCCATTCAGTTTTTATCTGACCTAAATGTATTTCCCGATTCACTTTGAAAATCGTCATCTTTTTCTAAAATGGATAATTGAGGTGAAAATCCCGTTGTTGCACCACAACTTCTTTCGAAAACATAAGCGACATTCTCACCACTAGGAGAACGGACTTTTTGTACAATATCATTTCCACACATATCTCCAAACAATTATATTAAATACATATTTACTAACCATCAATACAGCAATTATTGTGATTATTGTTATCAAAATAGGTTTCACTTTATTTTTCATTTAGCTAACCTTGATTCAGTTTGTATATTTGAAGTTTTTTTAGCATTCACAAAAGTCCTTCTTGCACTAACCCCCCGTTACCTAAGAAAAGCTGCCTAAATTGGCAGCTGATCCTTAACTCAAGCACCCGTTAAATAAAAAACAAGGCAATAACTATAATTACAATTCCAGTTATCACCCCGCCTAATCTAATAACCCATAAGGTAAAAACTCGATAATAGTTCCTAAGATAACTGAAGATAAATCACTTATTTCTCTTTTAGACCAATCTTTATGTGCCTTTTCTGGAAACCTTAAAAATAAAACAATCAAGAGGAATCCTAAAGAAATTAACCAAATCCTAACCAATACCATATTCTCCTGAGTGATTAAAACCCCAATTAAACTCACAATCATTATAACCAATAAACTGTAAGGTAAAATATTTGATTTTTTCAATTCCGAAACTCCTTTTAAATACGTTTCTAAATCTTTAATTTACCCTACTTCTTCTTAAACTATCTGCCCGATTGCTGAATAAAGATCAATCTGTACTCTTTCAATAAATGTTAGCAATAGTTAAGCATTTGAGGTTATCTCCGGCTGACTTAGAACGATGCACTATCCAAAAATTTGTCATTAAACCATCCCCCTTTTTCCGAATTTTTATACATTATTAACTAAAAAAATAGAGAAGCAAAACTTCTCTATTTCCTAGTTGCAATTAGTCGATTCCGAATAATTATGAATTTCATTCCGGCTAATTATGAACAGATTCCGATTAATTTTGAAAAATTTCATCGTAATAGGCGATTTAAATTAATATTTACGGTGAATGCGATACTGTTCAAACCCATCCGCAATAATTTCGATTGGTACAGTATATTCCTCGACAACACCATTTACGTATTTCACTTTAAACAAGAATGACACAGGACCGACTTTTAAGTTAGTAGGATGTTCTAGGAACTTCTGATCATATAGTTCACCTATATACAAGATGTTAGAAACCTTTGATAGATTTACAAGTCTTGTTACAGAAATATCATTAGATTGATAACCATTCATCGTTGAAGTAAGTGATTTAACCGGATATGGTGAAACATCGGATTCTAATAGGAATCTTTCGCCACTGTAGAATTGATGTGGTGCGTGTCCTAAATCATTATGCTTTGCTAACCAATCAGGGGTATGTTTCACATAACTTATTAAGATTAAATCCTTAGAGTTAAACCAAGTTGATGTTCCAATTTCATCATATGGGTCATTTACAGTTACTCTTATATCATAGCGACCAACTTCTGTAACAAACGTATAACAAGGTTTACTGCCACTTGTTAAGTTACTCTGATTGAGTACAACCTGTTCCGTTCCTCCATCCTTCTTAAGGTAAATTTTTACTGTCAAAGGGTCATTTTCAGCATCTGTTACCTTTGCACAGACTTTTACGGTATCCCCTTCCCAAACTTCGTTTGGAAGCGGAGAAGTTGGCAATTCATAGGTTAATTCAACTACTGGCTTTATGTTCTTTACGACAATATCAATTGTTTTTGATGCACTCACCCAGTTATCAGACGCAGTTAATCGTACTTCATAGGTTGCTACTTTTGGGAACTTGAATGAAGCATTTGTAGTAGTAGCCATTCTAGTCCAGGTGGTAGTCCCTTTTATGCGATATTCCCAAACATATGCAAGCACATCTTTGTCTGGGTCTGTGGAGCTATTCGTAAATGTAACGGTAGTTAATCGGTCTGTCGGATTAGGTGTAGCAGTAAAATTAGGTACTGGTGTACGATTTAACACTGTTATTGACTTCTCAACGGATCTCGATTCAATACTATCACTCACTGTTAATCTAATCTTCCACACTTCTTGCTTGTTTAGTATTCTAGTAGGGTCCTTAGCAGTTGAAAAGTTTACCCATGTATTGGAGCCAGGACTTAAATATGCCCACTGATACGTTAATGTGTGTCCGTCAGCATCCGAAGACCTATTGGTAAATGTAACGTTTGTGTCGTTATAAATGGTGCTAGGATTCCATGTGAAGTCTGGAACTGGCGGTGTATTGAATTTATATGGCCCGCTATAAGTAGTTAATCTGTTCCCAAGATTGTCCTCAGATTGAACGTGGAGATACCATTGTCCGCTACCTGATTTAGTAGCCTCATAATTTGAACTAGTCGTCCAACTCGACCATGATGATTCTGCAGGTGTACTTGTGGAAGTTGACCAGTGGTAGCGAGAGCGTTTATATCCCGAATGTGCATCACTGTGTTTCAATCTAACGCGAATTTCGGCGCTTGACCAATCCCTATTTGGATAATTGGCTGTATCAGCACTATTTCGGAATTGGACTGTAGGAGCTGCCCCATCTACTCCAATATACTTACCTGTTTGACCATAACCATTAGTGGTATTTCCAACTTTATCTATAAAGTGATACTCGACACTATATAGATGACCGTGAGTATTAAGACGAACCGTATATGCAAGTTGTTCGATGGTTGGATCAGAGTGACCATCACTACCGCCCGAAACAAGCGGGACATGAGGATTACTTGTGTTGTCATACCATACACCACCTTGACTACCAAACTGGTGAATATGGTTCCAAGCATGCACACCAAAATTGTGCATAAACCTCGCATCTACTCCGTTACCACCTAATCTCATATAACCATAAGCGTTTCCTGAATCTGGGTCCTTTTGTTGTATTTTGACCGTTGCGGTAGAACCAGGTAGGTACCAATAAGTATTTCCGTTCACATACCCAGCGTTTTGAACATCATTCCAGCTAAGGACAGGGGCTACACCATCAACCCTTAATTTTAATCCAGTACTGTTATACCCAATCGTGTTATTTGCAGTATCTTGATAATAATACCTAACATCGTAAGAGTGCCCATGTGTTTTAGGGTTTACTGTCCAACGTATTTTTCCATAACCACTAGCATGTTCAATCCGACTTGCTGCAGTAATATCGACATGGGGAGATTTCGGACTAGGTAAAAAGTAATCAAACCATGTAGAAGACTGCGCAAAATTATGCCAGGCTCTTGCGTCCACTCCATTACCATTCAACATCAAATATTGCCTAGCATTCCCGGTTTGGTCATATTGTCTTAGTTCAATATTTACAGGATCATTTGGTTTAGCCCAGTAATCATTCCCATTTTTATAATTATGACCTGTAATCGCTGCTGAGTTATGCTTTGGTGGCGCATCATAACTAATAATAGCTTGAGAGCCTCCAAAAGCCCAATAAGAGGAGCTGGTCCATCTAGTTCCTCCTCCATCAGCAACGCCATACCAAACGGTTGTACCAGTTTCATCTTGGGTTGTTCGTGTGTAATATTGTCCGGTAACAAAATAACCTAATGTTGAACCACTTCCACTAGTTGACCTAGGTGCTGTTCTCCGTATAACCGAAGAACTTCTCATCATTAATTGGTTAGCATTTACACCACTACTAAGGGATATTTTACCTGTAATCGTATCACTATTAAAACTTAGGTTGCTTAGAGTAAAGGGTAAAATAAGCTCGGTATAAACAATATGAGAATCTACTCTTTTTACAAGATACAATCTCCATGAAGTGTTTGAATTTTTATCTGGAACTAATTCATTTAAAGGAATATACGCATCAAACCCAACATTTACGTATGTCATGTTACATCCACTATCCTGAGAAGGAATATTCGACTTATTGGTAGCAGTCGAAGGACACTGATTCCACACACCTGAACCTTGGTTGTTGTATTCAACTTCTTCAGTTGCACTTAAATTGATCGGAATTGTTGAATATATTCTAGTAGAATTATCGGATGTTCTTTGTGCAACAATATACGTTTCATGGTTACTCGAAGTATGGTGTTTGTGTCCAAAGTTAACGGCCCATCCGGTAAATCGTAAGTAAGGTTGGTTGCTATGACCACTAAATGTTTTATTGACAATTTGGTATCCGCCACTGATGTATTTACTACTGTAAATATCATAGACAATGTTTCTTCCAGTCCGCATATCATAGGTTTTACCCCCGTAGTTAGCACTCCACCCAGTACGAACATTATTCGGTACTTCATATGGAGAGGAAGCTGCATGGGTATTATTAGAGTCAAATAGAAATATCCCTAACAGTATCACTCCGATAATGGCTATAAATTTGTAGGTTTTCAGTAAGTTTCACCGCCTTTCTAAAGAACATTTAAAAAACCATAAAAAAAAGCCCCTAGAAATAGACATACCAATGGTATATCACTTTCTAGGGGTTTTCCCTCTGAGTAATTTAATTAATATAATATTATCAAATAAATGACAGGGAGGCAACAAATAGATTTATAGCTTTTATTTAGTTTTTCTCAATTTAACTTTCTTTTTTTAAACCACCAAAAGTATCCTGTACCACCTGCAATTGCTACTAGTAAAACCAACAGTGTGGTGAATACTATTTTTCCAGTATTTGATTGTGATTCTTTGTTATCTTTAGTAGTAGAAATAACCTCATCAGCTGATGCTAATTCTTTTGATTCGATTGAAGACTCATCCTCGATTATTTCTTCTTGTTCTTGTTTTTTTTCACTCTCATTCGCTGAGCCTTTATCCTGTTCATCTTCTGTTTCTTCTACGGAACCTTTATTTTCGTCTTCCTTCTTTTTTGAAGTAGATTTCGTTTGCTCATTATCCTTACTTACAGAAGTAGTTTTAGGTGCTGTAGTAGTACTACTAGCCTTAGATTGACTTGTACTCCCACCTGTACTAGGTTGCTTTTTTTCACTCGTAGATGGCTGTTTTGGTTGTGTTTGTACAGGTTTAGTAGGCTCCGAAGGCTTTGGAGTCGGATTTTGAACGATTGGTTTAGGCTCTGGCTTAGGCTCAGGTATTGGTTCTGGATTCGGTTGTGGTTTAGGTTCAGGTTTTGGCTCGGGTTTCGGCTGGGGCTTAGGTGCTGGTTTTTCCTTATATATAGCGTAAATAGTCAAATTTGCTTCACCATAAGGACCACTTGGAGTACCTATTACATAATTGTGAGTACCCGCATTTAATGGGTAATTAATTGAACCATTAACCGTAAACTGACCTGTAGCTTCAACATATGCTCCAAAAACATTACACCATGATTCCGAAGCGTTTGCTGGATTACTCATAGTATGTTTATCTGATTCTATTGTTAATGTGCAACTACCTCTTTGAATTTCTTCTCCATTCGCAATTTGCGGTAACGCCAATCCTATTAATAGCCCGCTAATTAATGTACTTAGAAACACTCTCTTAACGTTTTTCACTTTCTGATTTCCCCCTTAATTACTGTAATGATATAACACTTTCCCTTTTTAAGAACAAATAAAAAAACGGTTCTTCGGGAATTTTAATGATCTCGATATACAGACGTATAACAAGATACTAAAAAACTTAGTCCCAAAGAACCGCTCATAACTTAAACCCGCTAACCGAATTGGTTGCACTTAAACAGAATAGGAAATGTTATACATCTATTATAAGTCTGACAAACAATTCTATCAATAGATTCTTAAGGAAATTATTTCTTGTATTCATAAACCGCAGCTTGTCTGATAACGGTTGTACCACCAACAAACCAACGGGGACTTTCGGTAATCATAATGGCAATTATACTTGGACCTTCTATTTTTTGGGTAAAATTATAGTCAGGATGTGAGTAGGTAAATGGATATGTCCTTACTACTCGATCATCAAGATAAATTAATTCAACTAGACTTAAGTTATTTTTAAAAAATGA
Source organism: Ferdinandcohnia sp. SAFN-114 (assembly GCF_059415045.1). NCBI lineage: Bacteria > Bacillati > Bacillota > Bacilli > Caryophanales > Bacillaceae > Ferdinandcohnia > Ferdinandcohnia sp. SAFN-114. The sequence goes on from NZ_JBPFDQ010000132.1 coordinate 6,328, forward strand.
AGTGGAAGTAGGTGTAAATAAATGTCCTCCACTACTTGTCACATTTAGATTACTCTCAATGCTTTTATTGAAATTTTCTAAGGCTGTATTAGGTAGGAGATTTCCATTTACCCTATCCCCATTTTGAAAGACAATTTTTCCGTTAGAAAAGGAAACAGGATCAACCGCAAGTGCTGCATCATGAGTAGCTATCTCCAAAGCATTCTTCATTTGACGTGTAGCGGTTTTATCTGCATCTAGATTAAATTGGATCTGTGTAATAATCGCAAATAGCAAAACAAGTAAGATTGTTCGTAATGCGGTTCCCATATAGAAAACTCCTAATTGATGTATTCACTAAGTATTTTAATGTCTTTTTCAAATGTATTAGGACTCGGATTAAAGATATCTAAAACAAAAATAAAACTTCGGGGCGCTTTAATACTACCTTTTATGTACTGATTACGTGGTGTTAGGGTTTGAGTGCCTGTGATTGTAACCTTTTTTGGATCAAAGTTGTACTTGTTAACAAGTGTATCTTTCATTTCTTGAATGATAACTGGTGTAAATCTACCTTCTATCGAGGCTTTTTTAGCCCCTTCGGCTAAAACGACTTCAACTGCTTCTCTATTCAAACTATCGACATATGATAATATAGGTGCAAACATAATGTTTATTGCAATAAATAAGGTCATCCATTCAGCTAGAGTTTTAGACATATACTTTCCCTACCTTTTATCATAATAGAGGGGAGAATCCCCTCCACTATGGTTCAATCGATTTAGTTATTTGATCCTGTTTGACCATCAGGTAGGTTTCCGTCAACTCCACTTATTTGAGTATCATATTGACTTGTCTCCTCACCAATCATGTTATAGCCGATAAAGAATAAAAAAGCTGAGATAGACAATACTGTTACTGCGATACCTAAGAAAGTGGATAAACTTTTATTCATTTTAAAATTCCCCCATAGTTTAAATGATAATTTAATTTGTTAATGAGATTGTTCATATGATTCGAAATGCCAGGATAAATTAGTTATTAGAACCAGTTTGACCATCAGGTAAATTTCTATCAACTGCACTAATTTGGGTATCGTATTCTGTAGTTTCATCACCAATCATGTTATATCCGATAAAGAACAGAAATGCTGAAATTGATAAAACTGTTACTGCGATGCCTAAGAAGGTTGATAATGACTTATTCATGGATTAAGATTCACCCTTTCTTTTTAATGTTTAATAGATTTATATAAATTGTTATTGCAAACTTGGTTTATGGTAAGTTAGTACTCATTGAATCAATTTCAGTTTTATACTGATTTGCTTCAGTTCCAATCATGTTATAGGCCATAAAGAATAAGAAAGCCGAAATTGCTAGTACTGTTATGGCTATACCGAGAAAAGTAGCAAGCGATTTATTCAAATGCATCACCTCCCTTAATGTAATAATTTATTTCCTTTCAATTTGGTGTTCTGTTTTCATTAAACCTTCGTGTTTGTCATTTTTTTCTTTCAGAGCATCATAAGCTACTCCAAATAACAAGGTAACAATAATTAACATGACTGCTGCTATTAGCATAAAAGACCCTAATGAATTGTTCATAAACTATCATCCACCACTAGTCGTAATATAATCGTTCACGTCGTCGGATAAGTCTTTCATAACAAGATGCATCGTTCCGAAAATAAATGCCGAAATCGTAACAGCAACTATTGCTATCCCCATAAACTTGCTAATTGACGTTTTAATTTCAACCACCCCCAGCTATTTATAGTCTAGAATTACTCATGATGATAGTTACCATTGTCACCACTACAACCATAAAATTTAATATAATAATGAAATGTGTCGCCTTAATAGGAATTCCTAAAAGATCAGTCGTGATTTTCTTCCTTCTTCGATAATTTTCAATCTGTGATCGAGTAAACATGCTATGCATACCTTTCAAGTGATTCAAGGCAGTACTTCGTTCCACATCATCTAATGTTTTTATAACAGCTATTAAAGATTGAGATTCTTTTGAGCCTAATTCTTCCGCAAATTTATCTAATGCTACTTTTGGTCCTTCATCATTACTCCAGGAAGATAACAACACCGTAAATGATTTCTCCAATATAATGAAATGCGATTTAATATTACGTAACACGTTGTACGTATTAATCCGATTCACTGTCATCATTTCAATTTCATTAATCAATAAATCATATAAAAGGAAAACTTCCGCATACTTCTTAGCATTGTGATAGTCTATCACTCGTCTCATAATGAAACAGAACAATGAATAAGGAAAGTGAGGTAAAGCAAGTAGTCCAAAGATTAAGATACAAACAAACGCAATCATGGTTCCCTTCCCAATTTCCCCAAATAACATAGGAAACGTGATGTAGTAAGTGAATAGGAATAATAAGAAACCACCTAGGATTAAGTTGTAACGTATTCCATTAAACCCTAATGGATATTGAGCTTTCTTCAACCATTCTTCTGCTTTACTTTGTCTTGAATTTTCCACCACTTTTTGCCTGTTCTTCTCTATGCTGTTTCTTATTCGAATACGTGTCTGCAATCGTTCACCTTTAGTGGTTAAACCTGAATAAACGAGAATCCCTGCAATAACTGAAAGGATGAAGCAAAAAACATATACAAACAGGTCAAGGTGCTTAAATATAAAAGTTTCTTCCATGTTGCCCCTCCTTTCTTACAGATCATTTTTCGGTCGTTTTAGGAAAATCGATATGATTATTGAAAAAACTACACCAAGCAAGCTAAGGCAAAACAGGAATATCGTCCATGCATGTCCAAACTGCAAATCAAACCAGTCTTGCGCCCCGCTAGAAAAATACCCTAGAATTAATGAACCGATAAATACAGGCGCTGTTAAATATCCGTTATATACGAAATCAAGCGTAGAGGATTTTTCTTCTTCCAACATTTCCTCGGTTTCCTCAAGCTGCTTAGTTAAAACCATGAGGGCATTCAATACTTTTTCGTTGTATAAATAGGCTTTTAAAATAACACTACCTAATCGCTTAGAAACATTCGTTCCAACAGTATATGTAAACACTTGAATGCTTTCTCTTAATTCATTTTCATTCCGAGAAACTTGTAAATCAGATACTAGTTTGATTAATACTTTTCTTAGATCAGCACTTTTTACATCCTTTTGCGTTTCTGTTAAAGCATGGTACATATCGTAATGCATGGCATTGTAATTCTGGGTTAAGTTTTGAACAATGCTAAGAAATTCTAAACTCATGAGATACCTTATTTTGTTTAATCGAAGTCGAAGCGTTAAGTACGGTATGAAACCAATTAAAACCCCAAAAACAACCGATACTAATACATCACCGAACACAAATAGCATAAATATACAAGAGATAACCGCTAACATGCCAGTGATGGTTAAAAACACGATTACGTCATATTCATTGCGTTCATCCCTTGTTGTCTTAATAAGCAAATTTAGGCGTTTGAGAATTGGATTCTTGTAGGAAGCTGTCTTTGAAAAGTCGATGTTACTTCTTACTTTCCTTATACGATACTTGTAATTCCATTCGTTGTATTTTACCTGTAAAGAAGAGAACATGATGTTTTTGGAAGTCCAAAGAGCTACAACGATTAAAATCAGATAAAGTATATGATACTATGTCAAGAAAATAGACACAGATTTTTCTACCGCGCTTTCGCTTGGTAGCCTTCATAAAAAAGTTTAAA
>NZ_JBPFDQ010000133.1:0-10009 GCF_059415045.1 Ferdinandcohnia sp. SAFN-114
ACATCATTTTCCCATCACCCCTAATATTCTCTATAAATATTGTAAATTAAAAAAGACTGTAGGCAAACTCGAAATTTTTCGAGTTTGTCTACAGTCTGAAAGGACCGTTTAAAAACGGTCCTTTCTCATTATTCTGCAGCAGGCGCTTCAAATAAATCTTTAAAATCTTTATCTTTAATTTTTACATCTGCATTATCAATTGCTTTGTCTAAAGCAGTTTGAAGAGCAGCTTGGTCTGCTTGAAGTAAAGCCTTGCGAATCTCGTCCTTTTTCTCTTGTTCCATCTTATCAAAACCTTCAGTTGTTCCAGTTACTTTAATGATGTGATAACCGAATTGTGACTCAACAATATCACTTGTTTCGCCTTCTTTAAGAGTAAAGGCAACTTCTTCAAATTCAGGAACCATACGTCCTTTTCCAAACCAACCAAGGTCCCCGCCATTTTGAGCAGAACCATCTTCAGAATATTCCTTTGCTACATCTTCGAATTTTTCACCTTTGTCAAGCTTAGCCTTCGCTTCTTCAATTTTCTTTTTAGCGTCTGCTTTTTGCTCTTCTGTTGCATCCTGTGGAACTTGAGCTAAAATATGGCTTGCTTTAACCACTTCGCCTTCTTTTACTTCAACTTCTTCCAATGCAGCTTTTTCTTTTAACATGTCTGATTTAAGAAGTTCGCGTACGAATTCCTCACCATTTTGCTCAACAATGGCATCAAACTGGGCACCTAGAGCAGCTTGCATTTCTTCATATTTTGCATCTATTTCTTTATCTGTTACTTCATATTTCTCTGATAATACTTTAGTATAAACTAAATCTTTAAGGATCACTGCGCCTGCTTGATCCTTCATGGCATTATATAATTCGTCTTTTGTAACATTTCCAGCTTTTGTTTCTACAAGTACTGCTGAATCGTCGGCATTGTTACATGCACTTAGACCAAGAATACCTACAGCAGCAGTTAAAGCAATTATTGATTTTTTCATTACACACACTCCTACTATGTACAATTTTTATATACGGTTTGTCCAAGGGTACAAAAATTACTATAACATACTTTTAAAAAAGAAAGAAAACATTTTCGCAAGATTATTCAAAAATCTGGGACATTCGCACAGTCATATAGGCTTTATGCGAATAGGATATAGTGAACTGAATAAAAGGCTTTTGCCTTTCAAGTTCAAAAGTTTAGTTGATTGTGAAAAAGAATTCCTAAAGGCGTGACAATCGCCTATTCGTTCACAAATGATTTCGCATAAAATACCGTACTAAGATATAGGAGGTGTAACTATGAGTCACGGATACGCTGGTGGATTCGCGCTAATTGTCGTGTTATTCATCCTTCTAATCATCGTTGGTGCTGCTTGGTTCTAAGAAAAGCTTAGCTTATTGATTGTCCACGTTAGCCACGTCCTGTTGCTAACGTGGACGTCAGCACTTCCTCGAAAATGCTTTGCATTTTCTTCGTGCGATGTATATGCTGCCGAAGTCTTTCCTGTCCTGTGCAGGTCCGACAAGCAAAAGAAAAGCTAGCTAGAAGGATGCCTTTTATCCTTATTGACAGGTTGACTTGACCAGAGAGGGGCCTGGCCCTTTAGCTAGACAAAATAAAAACATTCTCAAATAAGAAAAAGGATGGCCGAAAAATCGGTCATCCTTTTTCCATTTACGTAAACAAGACCTCTACATAGGAGGAAATAAGTAAAATGGTAATCAAAATATTAATTGTTCGATAAACTTTTGGCTGGCGGTCATCAGGAATTTCTTTTTGCTCACATAGCCGGTAAGTCATTTGATTAATGTAAAACAAAATAAAAGCAGCAAATGGAATATAAAATAAGAGCACTCCTCATCCCCCCATCTAAAATCAAATATGCCGTAGCATTTTTCCCCTAGATTTGTTCAATCATGAAAATCTAAGACTCCCAGAAGGCTCAACTTTATTCATTACTCCAAAATTTCATATGAATAAAGTTTATTTATGAATTAAAATATCATAGCCATCCTCTACTTCTTCAACAGTACAAGATCTTGGTGCCTTAATAAACTGACCTAAATAGATAAAATCAGGAACACATAGCCCAAAATTGATCGCTGCAATAATGGAAAAATAATGAATATAGACCGGAAATGCAACACACGCACCAAGCATAAGTGTAGTAATCAATAAAAATGGTGTACTCATTACTAAAATGATAAACGGCTTAGAAAGTGCATCTTTTGAACGAGTAGAAACAACTGGAATAATTCCATACAACCATTTAAATGTTACTTTTATTTTTTTACCAGTTACCCAAAAGGGTAAAACATGCAAGGTTGCATGTAATGGATAAATCAACAATAAAGCTAATAAAAAATAAATTGATCCATCTTCATTTAGTTTAATTGAAGAATACAGAAGATTCATTGGCAAATAAAAAAGAATAAATGCAATGAACATTGATATCAAGGATACCAATACAATTCGATGGAATCCATAATCCTTTGAAAGATTAATGGTTTTCCAACATGTCATACAAAATCACCATCCACAATCATAAGAAGTAAATAATTGGAAGTCGCATCCAAATCGAAGTAAAATTTTTTTTAATTTAGTTACTCTAAACTTACTAAACTACTTTACTTTGTTTCTAACAAAAATGCAATAGGTATCCAAAAGAACGATAAAATACATGTTTTTTCGACTTTTTTCGCTATTTTTGGGCATATTATTTAAAAATAAACGTAGAGTATTCATTCAACTAAAAGTATCTGGGGTGTTAACTATGGAGTCAATTGAAGATCGTTTGGAGCGACTTGAATATTATCAGTCGCTCATCTTACCGTTGTTAGAGGATAAGTTATCACCGTTTCATCAATTAATAATGGAAGCAAAATTAACAAAAAAAGACGTCGAAGACTTATTGGAACTATGTGAAGAAATGAGCATTACATATAAAAAACAAAAAGCGGAGGGACTTATATGTTTCACGCCGCTTTTAACTCAATTTGTAGGGATGCTTCATCCCCACTTAGATCCAAAAACAACAATCGACGTATTAGCTAAAGAAAGAAAATATACCCCTTTAATGAACGAGTTTAAAGGGATACTCAACGAAATAAACTAATTCCAGATTACAACTCTATTTTTTCTTCTACTCGTTTGTAAAGCTTTCCATCTACTTCAATAAAATCATCTTCAATATTTCGGAATGATTTCTCGAATATTTCCATATAATCGTCTCCATATATGTTACGGACAATGCTCATAACCTCAACGATTTCTGGGAACTTTCCGTAAAGCTTCTTAAGTGGAATTGCTCCTTCCAAAACTCCATTTTTACTCGGATTATAGCTTTCCACAATTTTCAAAAAGATTTCTTCCCCTTTTGGTGTCAACTCGATATACGTGTTACGCTTATCATTTTCCTTTTTTGAAAATTGTAAAAATCCACGTTCCTCTAACTTTTTAGAAAAGTTAAATGCAGTTGAAACATGCATAACTCCAAACTTAGCAATCTCTGAAATTGAAGCACCTTTCAAATGATACGCTATCCAAATAATATGATGTTCATTAATATTTAAATCATAAGGCTTGATCCATTGTTGCCAGTCCTTTTCAATAGATTTCCATAATGCCTTACTTAGCTGTGCGATTCTCTGACTAAAAAGGAGCGCTTCTTTGATGGAGGCCATTTTTTCTTCATGTTTCATAGATTCACCCACTTTTCTATTTTCTCTTATTACTATTATGCCAATAAAATAAAAATTAATAAAGATGTAAATTTACGAAATTTTTAAATTAGGTGAAAAAAATTTGATTCTATGGGGTTGTAACCGCTTTTTCTAGTTTTTCTAAAGCGCTTTCTATTTCTGAAAGCTCTTTTTGAATATTTTTTTGATTACCTTCAATCTCTTGTTTCCAATGATTTAGTAAATAACTAATATCACCAGAAACCTCAGATATTGTATTCACCGCCTGTTTCGTTGACCTAGAAACCTGTTCTGTTAAGGATTTCCCATCGGAAACAACCTGAGACAGGGAATTAGAGATTTGTTTTTGATTATTTTTTAACGCCTTTCTTAATTCCTTGCCTGAAGTAGGTGAACTTAAAAGGACGGATACACCACCAATTACACTTCCAATTAATACACCAATTAATAGAGACTTTGTTGATGTCATTTTAATCACTCCAAATCAGAACTATTATTTACAGAATTCTACAAAAACTAAAGAAATCCTTTTCAAACTTCATATTTTTTACAAAATTACAGTTGCTGTAATAAGTCATTTTGTTGGATATACCAACGGTCAACAATACTATTCCGAACCAGTACAAAAACAATTCGTTTTCGTTCCTTCCCTTGATTTTCCCTGTATATTTCGACTTCAACTGGTATTTCCATACTTAATAGTCCTTTTAAATCGCTTAATGGTAAATAGGACATGTTTGTTATTGAAAAAATTGTAATTTGACTTAAGGTTTTGTAAAGCATCTTATTTTTTGAATTCGGCATAAAGGTTTGTTTGATTATTTTTCGATCCGATTGATTAATACCGGCTACAAATATTTCAATTAGGTGATACGGGTCCGCATTATTAATGTAATCGTCTAACCTGCCTCCCGCCTTTAATAACATGAGTTTATGAGCAAAATCTGGTTCTTTTGAACTGTGGGTGGTACTCCCTAAGAAATGCACACAAAAATGACCAGGAAAGCCGTTTTTTAAAGCACCTGCACCATGTGGCATACCGTGCATTGAGGCGGCAATCATTTGATCTCCATATTTTACAATAATCGCCCTTCGCTTCCAGCTCCATTTCCCGCTATAAATTCTTTTCATAATTTTTGTGTCTTCAATTGTGAGTGGTTGAACATCGGCATGTCTGCTTCCAGCCCTTCTTTGCACACGAAATTGAAGGCCCGTTTCAACGTCAATAATAGTAAAGAAGGATTTTCTAGGAAGAATCTCATTTACAATGTCCCAAGGAACCATTTCAACTTTAAAGCTTATTGGGCTATCTCTCTCATCATATTCATTTGTAACCGCAATGGCTGTATTATGAAATGCAAATAAAAAAAGAAAAAATAGAAGTATTACTTTTGTCATTCTTCAGGACCTCTTTTTTTTTACATAGCTTTCCATAAATGATGAAAATCTATTTATAAAAAAACTCGACTCATAAAAAAAGTGAGTCGAGTCTTGATTGATTACTTATGAAAGGTTGGTTTATAGAAACTTCGATTATCCAATGCAAAGACTCGGTCTGAGAATTCGCCTGGTTTTACACGTTCTAATGCACGATCTAACATGTTCATTTTGGCATCAAGATTATCTATATAATGTAGAACTTCCGCTTCCTTAATCATTGGTGGCTTAGGGCTTCCCCATTCTGCCTTTCCATGATGGCTTAAGATAATATGCTGCAATACCGTAACTTCTTCACCTTCAATACCTAGCTCCTTTGCTGCTTGTCCGATTTCATTTACCATAATTGAAATATGGCCTAATAAATTTCCTTCTACTGTATATGTTGTTGAAATAGGGCCTGACAGCTCCGTAACCTTGCCTAAGTCATGTAAAATGATGCCTGCGTATAATAAGTCCGTATCAAGTGATGGATATAGATGAGCAATTGCTTTAGCTAAGTCAAGCATTGAGACAACATGATAGGCTAAGCCAGACACGAATTCATGGTGGTTCTTGGTTGCTGCTGGATATTCAAAAAAGGCAGCTTGATGCTTTTTCAGTAAATGCCTCGTAATCCTCTGGATATTTGAATTGTTCATTTCAAAAATATATTGTGTGATTTTTGAAGCCATCTCATCCTGCGGTACTGGTGCAACTTCAAGAAAATCGGAAATAGTAACCCCATCTAAATCAGTTATAGGTCGGATATTTCTGATTTTCAACTGATTTCGTCCTCGGTAACTATTAATCTCGCCAGCAAGTCTTACGATTTGTTGAGCAGCATAGTTAGTCTCATCTTCAGGTGTTGCATCCCAAAGTTTTGCTTCAATTTCTCCACTTTTATCCTGAAATACTAAAGTTAAGAATGGTTTTCCATTACTTGCAATGCTTTTTGTTGATGATTTAATAAATAAATATACATCAACCTGCTGTCCCACTTCATAATGAACAATACCCTTCACCATATTTTCTCCCCCTGCTTATCTATTTACTCTCACTTCTAAAAAATGAGGACTATGAAAATAACAAATTTCTTACAAAAATTATAGCATACTTTTTTGGTATTCTATGATACCCTCATTACTTAGTATTATAGGTTTTGCTTCACCAAATCCTTCCAAAACGTGTTGGTGACAAGTAAATAGGAGGACTTGATTTTCTTTTGACAGTTCTTTAATTAAAGAGATGACATTTGATAAACGACCTGAATCAAAATTAACAAAGCTATCATCAATAATAAATGGAAATGATTGACTGGGATGCATCGTATTAGCAAGCGAAAATCTGAGCGAAATATACAATTGCTCTGAAGTTGCCTGGCTAAGTTCAGACGGCTCATAGCGTACACCCTTATTATTCTCGACTAGAAAACCATCGACTTCATTGTCAAGGTAAATTCTTTTGTACTTCTTATCTGTAAGAATAGAAAAATAATGCTCAGCCCTTTTTATTACCTTAGGTAAGCGGAGCGTTCGATAGTGGTCTACTGTTTTAGTTAGAATATCTTTTGCAACTGATAGTGTTGCCCAGTTTTTAGCATAGTTTTTTACTAAAGAATTACTTGCCTCGTAAGAATGAAGTAAATCTGCGTAGGTTCCACCTTCTTCTAGTTCTTGTATCCGATGGTTTATAGCTGACAGTTGACCTTGCCTTTCTTTTTCAATTGCATGAAGTCTAGTGGTTTCAGCTGACATCTCCTCAATTAGAACTTCATAATCAGTTTCTATATTACAAATCTTAACTAACTTACCAAAGCGTTCTAGTTGCGCCATTAGGAGATTCATTCGCTCTTTCAGTTCTCTTGCGGTATCATTTGCTTGTCCCTTTGCCCGATACTCTTCTTCATTCGAAACTTTCGCAATATCCCAGAGAACTTGAATTTCCTTTTGAAGATGCTCGATTTCCAAACTAAGCTTTAAGATTTGTTCTTCTGAATCCTTTATTTTCGCATCAATCTGTAATAACTGTTCATATTTCTTTTTTTCTTCTTGCAATTGGATCGCCATCTGGTCAACTTTTATCGAACTTCGGTCTTCTATGTTTAACTGTTTTGCAACTGTATAAATTTTAGATTGGAAGTTAGAAATCTCATTTTGAAGATCTACTTTTGCTTTAGAAAGCTTTTGTTTATTTAAAGCTTTCTCCTTAATCGCTTCAAGAATTTGAAAAACATCCAATAATCGTTCATTTGAAATTTGCAGTGGAAGTCCATATGTTTTCTTGATGTTTGTTGCTTTTTCCTCTAAGGAATACTCTGTTTTCTCCCATTCCTCAAAGTCTTTAAATACCTTATCTAATGCACGTTCATTTTGTCGATGCGTGGCTTTTTCAATTTCAATCTGTTGTATTAAGTGCTTATCACGAATAAGTATTGCTGATAGCTCTTCATGATCTGAATAGTTGCTATGTGTTAGTTGCTCATTTATAGCCTCCAGCTTTTTCATTAATCTTTCTCTATCATCCTTGAGTTCATGAATGAATGAGGATGTCATCTGGGAAGTTTCTGTTTTCCCAACTGGCCACATGAGAGCACCTAGGATAGTTAATATCCCACCAATTATCCAATCTTTTGTAACATAGAAATAAACCGAGATAATCAATAAGGTAAAACCAATTCCATAAAACAATCGAGTATACTTTTGTTTGTTTTCAGATTCTTTTGCTGTCATTCTTTGCATTTTTTGATCAATTCTTTTTATCTCATCCTCAATTAACAGCTTTTCACTTTCTAGGTTCTCCTTCGAAGTATATTGGCTTTTCTTTTTTTCATAGCGTTTTCGTTGTTCCTCTGGGAGCACCTGTTGCTTTAAGTCTCTTAACTTTTGTTCGCTATTATCTAGAGCTTCTTTTACTTGTGTAAAACTGTTATCTAAGAAATGCTTCTGTTGCCTATGTCGTGCTGTCTCAGAAACAACTTCAGAGAACATATCTTTTGCAGTAATGCTTAGATTTAATTTCAAAACATCTTTCTCTGGTAATGTAAAATTTATTCGATCTATTAGTTGATTTAATTCATCTTCTATCTCTTGAAGTTCTATCGTAACTTGCTGAAATCTGTTTTCTTTTTCATAAAATAGGTTTTTATTTTCAACCAATTCCAATATCCGTTGTTCGTTAACAATGTATTGTTTGGCAAAATTGATTTCACTTTTTTCCTTGTTCCATTCTAGAATTTGGCCATTTATAGCAGCTAATTGTGCCTGATACGGTTTTATTTGCGCCTGCAGTTGTTCTAAGCGATTCAGCCCATCCTCGGGATAAGGTTCAAACACTGGTAAACTTTGCAATCGATTTTGTAATGTTTGATATTCTTCTACGATTGGTTGAATGGATCGGAGTTTTTCTGATTCTTGAATTTTTTGCTTTAAAGAACTTATCTTGGAATCATAGGATACAAGTTCGTTTTCGAGTTGCTGTTGTTCGTTCAGGAGAGATTCATATTCATTATTTTTCTCCTGCCACTTCGTAACTTTTGCATGTTCCTCCTTTAGTCGGATAAGTTCCATATTAAGTGGTGGATTCTTTCCTTTTGGTTTATATAATCCATCCATTTCCTTCACCAATTTAGTTTGTAATTCAAGTAAGGCGTCTGTTCCAATTGTCCCCGCAGAAAATAAAAACCTTCCTACGTCCTCTCTCTTTAAATTATGTACACCCTGTAGTCCATGAATATTAAAGGAATAAACATTCTTAAACAGGTTTTTATCCATTCCTTGGAAGAGCTCTGATATAAACTCTTCTCCGTAAACTGAACCATCTGGCATAAATACTGATACTTCTCCTGTGGCTTTACCTGGTAATCTTTCAATCAAAATTGTTCCATACTCGTCAGTTTGGAGAATGAGCTTTCCACCATATTTGGCTCCTGCTTTAGGGATATAACGTTGCTCATTTTGTTGTTTCGTTGGAAATCCAAATAAAATACTATGTATAAACGACATAAGTGTTGATTTTCCAGCTTCATTTTGACCAAAAAAGACCTGAAGATGTGGAGAAAGCTCTCCGAGTTCCAAGTTTTCAAGTTTTCCATACCCATAGACCTGAATTCCAATGATTTTCATATCGTCACCTCCTATTTGAAGAATAGAGTTCTCGTAGAATTAAGTTCTCCGCATCATGAAGTATTTCCTGTAGTTCTTCATTTGTAAAAGTATCAATATGCCTCCGGAAGCTTTGATTATTCCGTAAAGGGAGTAGTGCATGATCAAAGTCCTGATAGGTTTCCATGTTTTCCAATAAATCACCAAAAAAATGTGAATCCTGCTTTAACTTTTGACGATTGATCTGTATTTGAAAATTTTGTTTAAGTCCCACCACATAGACAAAATTCTTTTCTGAGATATCATCGTTTAAAAGAGATAAGAGATCTTCTTTTATTGGATTCTCTTGAAGTTGTGTTAGCAGTGGTCCGGTTCCTATATATTCAATCGTTACAAATAAGCCTTGGGTTTCTTTACGGAGAGATTCAAGATGAGAAAGTGATTTGTCAACAAGTTGGTCAAAACTAGTAAGCTCAGAAATATCGATGGTCGTATTTTCCCAAACTAAGTCGGATGTTGGAAAAAATGTATATTCTGTTTTAGCTTTTGAAAGTTTTACGAGATAACCACCCTTTTCACCTGTTTCCTTTTTATGCCTACCTTGAATATTGCCAGGATAAATAATAGGAGGGTCTTCAGCTAAAATCTCCCTTGTATGAATATGTCCAAGAGCCCAATAGTCAAATCCTTTTTTCTGTAGGTCAGAAAGCAAAAACGGAGCATACTGAACTGACCTAGCCAAATGAGACATATATAAAACACCTATCCATATTAAATTTAACACTTTTTCATTAATTTGA
>NZ_JBPFDQ010000134.1:0-9452 GCF_059415045.1 Ferdinandcohnia sp. SAFN-114
CAAAGCCTGTGAAATTTTACTCATGGTAAAATTCCACAGGCTTTTTCATTTCAGAGGAGGGTTTTGTCCCAGCCTCGTTTTTATTACGCTGCTCTTTCTTTTTTTGCAAATAGGTAAATAGAACTCACAAGTAGGAGAAGAATCAAAAGTAGGGAAACAGTCAAAGATAAAGCGAATTGTTTGTCTGGACTTCCTGTTAAAAGCAGTGAACTTGCGTGTGTTGAGAGCCTTGCTGGACTCCAGGTCATCCATTTAGATAATAATGAAGTGAGTGCTGACAACCCAATCGCAACCAGCAATGACATACCTGCTACAAAGATATTACTTTTAAATAATGAACTTAATAGAAGGGTAACGGTCACGAGAAACACAAGCCACGTCCCATACACGAGTGAACCTTTCAGTAGTTCGCCAAATTCTACATCACCGATTAATACTCCAGTGTAATACCAAGACGCTAAGATACCTAGTAAAAATGAACCCAATGTCATGATCGTGACGCTTACCCATTTTGCTGTGATGTAATTAGCGAACGAAACAGGTTTTACAAGAATGATATCCGAAACGCCACTGTTTTTTTCCGCTGCAACAATCCCCATAAACGCTAATACCAACACCAAAATCCCGATTTGGCTGTACTGTCCGAAGGTTTGCACGAGCACCTCCTGTGGGGTTGGCATCGGGATTTCAAAGACCGCTCCTTCTGGCAACTCACCCGCTGCTTTGATAATCTCGGGCAAATAATAAGAAGTTACAGGTTGCATGATCCCAAGTAAAATGAAAACAAGTGGGATCCACAGGATTTTAAAGTTCCGCGTCATCTCAATCCATTCTTTTTTAAATAATACTGTCCACTGTCTCATGCCTTCACCACCTTCATGAATACATCCTCGAGGGACGATTGCCCGATTTTAAATGTTGATACCGGTATATTTTTAGTCAATATATCTTGTAAAATAGCATTTCTTGCAGGTTCAAGTTGAGAAACAACAATTGTTGCATTCGTGCGTTCAACCGACACTTCATGAACCGAGTCAATTGCGGTTAAACCTTTTGCCCAAGTGGTGATATCCGTTTCTGCTTCAATAATGATTACATCATGCTGGTGCTTTTTTCGTAGACCCGAGAGCGTGTCACTTAATGCCAATTCTCCCTTTCGGATAATGACAATATCATCACAAACTTCTTCAGCGTCATGCAGCACATGTGTTGAGAACAGAATCGTGGTTTTCTTTTTCAATTCACGCATCATTTCAATGACTTCGCGGCGACCGACAGGGTCTAATGCGGAGACTGGTTCATCAAGCATAACCAGCTTGGGTTCATGAATCATCGCCTGTGCAATCCCAAGGCGCTGCTTCATTCCGCCTGAAAAACCGCCAATTCTCTTTTTCTTTGCATCAATAAGTCCTACCAACTCTAGTAATTCATCCGCTTTTTGCTGGGATTCCTTTTTCGATAAATGTGCAAGTTGCCCAACATAGATCAAAAATTCATTTGCCGACATCCAGTTGTAAAAAACAGGGTGCTGCGGCAGGTACCCGATGTATTTCCGATGGTCGCCATTTTCCATACCATCAAAGGCTATTTTTCCTGATGTAGGATGAAGCAGGCCAGCCAACATCCGTAAAGTCGTTGTTTTCCCCGCTCCATTCGGACCTAGTAAAGCTGTACAGCTTCCTTTTTTTATATCAAAGGAAAGATCATTAACCGCCGTTTCCTTTCCAAACCGTTTCACCAAATTTTCAATAGAGACCAATGTTTCCGTCATCCTATCTCTTCCTTCCAATTACAAAATAGAGAATCGGGCCAAGTATACTGACCAAAAGGATGACAAACACCCATAAAATCTTTGGTCCATTCGTTTCTTCACTTCTTGCAAGATCAACTATGGCCGTTACCAATAAAATTAATTGAATCACAATGATCGGAGCAATAAGCGCCCAGTTAATACCCGTCATACCCGAATCACATCCCCTTCAAATGTTTTTCCAAAGATAATACGACCGACAACAGGAAAAAGTTCAGTACAAATAAAAGTTTTTTTGGGACACGGGGACAGGTCCCTCGTCCCACCATTTATTTACAGGGACATGGAACCTCTGTCCAGACATAAAAACAGCAACCATTTCTATCATGGTCGCTGTTTAGTCATTTATTCTATTATGTCTGTATGGATGCTAACAAAATAAGATTCTAGTAGGTGTTGGAGCTTGTCCTCCAACTTATAATACTCCCTGTCGGCTTTTTCAATTACCTGATAAAATGAGTACTCGGCGATTTCTCCGTTTTCCAAAGCAACAAAATTTTTCCACATTTCTTCGCCGTATTTTTGTAAAATCACAGCATATTCTTGTGCACCAATTTTTTTGAGTACTTTGGTGAGCTCTTTTATGTAAGTCGTAATGCCCACTTCTGAAATATACTCACTCCACCAATTAAGCAAAGCCTCATGCCCACCACTTTCAAGTTCTGAGTAGTATTGAAAAACAAGAAACGCCTCGTTTAGCACTTGATTTTCTGTTGGAAAATCGATACTGCAAACCTTGTGGATGACTTCATTCCAGATATCGTCTGAACTTTTCATGTTCACTGCCCTCTTCTATTTTTACCTGATTATACCATGAGAACACTGGGACAGTTCTCTCGTCCCACCATTTATTTACAGGGACATGGAACCTCTGTCCCATAAAAAAACCGACTACCCTATTGGGTAATCGGTTGGATTATTAGCTAAAGTTGCCACCACAGGCTAGACTACTATTTCTCCTAGCTTACGCTTTTGCCATTCCGATTGAAGCATCAGTTGAGTGGGCATTTTCCTCTTCATTTGAGTTTGCATCTTCCTCATCTTTTGATCCTTCATCGTCAGCAGGAGTGCCTTCATCTGCAGGCTTTTTACTATCTTCTGGTTTCTCTTCTTCATTTGGTTGCTTATCTTCTGCAGGCTGCTTGTCTTCTTCCTTCGTTGCAGCTTCTTTGTCTTCTGTCCCTTGCTCACTTTCTTCAAGTGCAGTTAGGGATTGTCCAAAGTACTCAATTGGATTAACAGCAACACCGTTGTTACGGATTTCAAAGTGAACGTGAATAGCTGCTTCTTCATCATATTGATTTTCGCCAGCCATTCCAAGGACTTCACCTTGTTCAACTACATCACCTTTTGCAACTTTTAGGTCTGCAAGAGATTGATACATTGTTACAACACCGTCAGAGTGCTCAATTTCCACAACATTTCCGTGTAGTGGATCTTTTTCAGCACGTGTTACAGTTCCAGCTAATGATGCAACAACTTCAAATGTCTCACCATTTTTAGCGACGATATCAATTCCTTTGTTAGGCGAATAAATATTGTTATAGACTACAAGAGCTGCTTCTTGCTTTTCTGCTGAAGCTTCTGCATCGTAGAATTCCCTAAAGACTTGGATTGCATCTTCGTCAATGACAGGCATCTTAAAGTTTTCTGACGCTTGGTTTACCGGTACACTTGGCTCTTCACCTGTAGCAGTTCCTGGTTGATTCTCACCATATTTCAAATCATCCTTCGCTACATCGTTCTTGCCTTGGAACCATAAAACCGCGGTTAGAATGAGTGCTGCACTTACCAAATAGATTGCTGGGAATACCCAACGCTTTCTAAAAAAACTTTGTAAACTTGATTTTTGAGAAGTACGTTTCTTTTCTTCCTCTCTCATGTTTATCACCTCAGCAACCATTCTGAACACATTCGCGGAATTATATACATTTTCAAAAAATTTTTTTCGATTATTTTTCGACAAAGCCTAAAATATTATTCATAGAATCGAAATTTTTTTCGAAAAGGGGTCCAGTTGGACGTTGCTTTTTCGGGTTTCGTATGATTTATCAGGTTTTGGAGTTGGTGATGATCTTTTGATTGGATGCGGTTTGGGAGCTAGAATGGGGGTTGACTTTTTAACTTTTGATGATGGACTTTGCTTGCTGCCTGGGCGTTCGTTCGGGACTTCATAACCTCGATGAAGAACTTTACTCGCTGCCTGGGCGTTCGTTCGGGACTTCATTACCTCGATGAAGAACTTTACCCGCTGCTTCGGCGTTCGTTCGGGACTTCATTACCTCGATGAAGAACTTTACCCGCTGCTTCGGCGTTCGTTCGGGACTTCATTACGCCGATGAAGGACTTTGCTTGCGGCTTCGGCGTTCGTTCGGGACTTCATTACGCTGATGAAGGACTTTGCTTGCGGCTTCGGCGTTCGGGCGGGACTTCATTACGCTGATGAAGGACTTTGCTTGCGGCTTCGGCGTTCGTTCGGGACTTCATTAAGCTGATGAAGAGGATTCGTACGACAACTTCCTTCTGATTTCCTCTTCATAAACTCTATGAAGAGGATTCGTACGACAACTTCCTTCTGATTTCCTCTTCATAACTCGATGAAGAGGATTCGACACCAAACTTCCTGCCGTTTTCCCCTTCATAACTCCGATGAAGAGGATTCGACCCCAAACTTCCTGACGCTTTCCCCTTCATAACCTTGATGAAGAGGATTCGACCCCAAACTTCCTGACGCTTTCCCCTTCATAACCTTGATGAAGAGGATTCGACCCCAAACTTCCGACGCTTTCCCCTTCATAACCTTGATGAAGAGGATTCGACCCCAAACTTCCTTCCACTTTCCCCTTCATAACTAACTTTGATATACCAACTTTTCAGACGACGTACCACGCTTCGGTACCGGTAAACCCGAGTAAGTACGCAAAAACTCCTCCCTCACACCTTCAATGAATGCTATACTATGTAGGTACATTTTTTAAAGGAGAATTTTCATGAGAGCATTATTACGACTTCTACTATTAATTGCACCATTTTTATATATGATTTTGATTTTTATATTGTCGAGTCTTCCGTCGGATGCGATTGTGAACACTCCGTTTTCCTGGGACCGGGCTTTTAAGGAATCGCTGCACCTCATCGAATTTGGTATTCTTTACGGGCTTTGGGCATTGTTTTTCCTTGTTCAAGGAAAGTTCAGCCCTAAAACGAGTCTCGTTTCCGCTGTGATTGCCATTGCCTATGGCTTCTCAGATGAGTTGCACCAGTATTTCGTCCCCTACCGATCTGCGACTGTAATTGATCTTGTTAAGGACACAATTGGCGTGCTTGTGCTTTATATGATTGTAAAAGTTAGTTATTTTGGAGAAAAACTACCGAGAATTAGAAAGCTCCTCTACTGGGTGGAGGGCTTAAACAGCAAAAATGCAGAGGGGAAGTAACCCCTCTGCATTTATTTTTTCACGGTTAATTTATTTAAAAAGTTCTCTGTGGATGAGATTTCTACGCCTTGGTAGTAATGTGTCACAATGTCCTTGTAACTCTTACCTTCCTTCGCCATTCCATCGGCACCATATTGACTCATGCCAACACCGTGGCCGTAGCCCTTCGTTTGAATGACGATATGGCTGCCTTTACGCTCCCATGAAAAATCACTAGAACGAAGGCCTAATGCATCACGCACTTGCACCCCTGTGAATGTCTTGCCCCCGACTTCAACAGATGCTACACGATTTGATTTCGTTCTTGAAGTAATCTTGCCAATATCGTTACCATTGCCAAGCTTAATCCCTAATTTAGATTCAAATTCGGATACAGGCATATTGACTTGAGAATGAAACTTTTCTGTATTGACATCCCACGGGCTCTCCACACTTTTTAAGTATGGTACTGCATTTTTCCAAACGTTCTCCGAGTCTTCAGTATATCCATTACTTGTTGAGTAAAATACGGCATCAATTGGTTCACCATTAAAGGTTATAATTTGTCCTTGTGTTTCGTTAACGGCTTGCCTAATTTTTTCGATTTTCCAATCATAGTCGCCTTTCCATTGGACCTTTAGTTCCTCATTGTTTTTATAAACCTGATGACTGACCGTATCTGAAACATCTGCACCATTTGGCACCTTTAACTTTTGATCACTCAACATTTGTCTAACCACGTATGTTCTTGCTGCCAGCGCTTGTGCCTTTAATGCTTCTAACTCAAATTCTGCAGGCATTTCCATCGCGAGCACGCCTACTACATATTCTTCTAGTGGCACATTTTCAATTTTCTGAGCACTGACACGGTGAACGGCAACCTCCACAGTTGGCCCTGAGGCGATTTGAGGCGGTTCCGGATTTGATTGTCGCTCTTCAGCTAGCTTTCCCGCACCTTTATCAGAGAACGGAATGACAAGCATTGATGGAATCAATAAAATTAAGACGAAAAGGACAGAAACTAGTACAATGATTGGTTTAATCTGTTTCATGAATGCAAGCCTCCACTTTGAAATTAATGCACGAACGTAAACATGCACCTATATATCAATATCTATGGTAGTGGACAAGCTTTTATGACATTTAATAGCAGAAAAATATTTGTGTTCTATTATCTACCACTCATAGTGTAATTTTCCTATTACTACCATTATCAAATAAAAGGGGAAACAAATAAGATGAGTAAAACCGGATTAGTAGACTATGTCTTGGCATTTTCTTTTCATCATTGAGAATCCAGACTCTCACGGGACTGGCGTTATTATTACTACTTCTTATCATTGCAAATATCATTCCTGCTATAAAAAATTATAAATAATAGGAATAAAAATAAAAAAGCTAGAGATATTACCATGTATGGGTAATGTCCCTAGCTTTTTACGTGGTTAGTTAGAAGTTTACCTTTGCTTCTTCCACTAGGCTATCTGTTGCTTCATTTATACGTTCAATGTCAGCACCCAATGCCGCAAGCTTTTGGTGGAAGTCCACATAACCACGGTCTAAGTGCTTAAGTTCTGTAACACGTGTGTATCCATCTGCAACCAATCCGGAAAGAATAAGGGCAGCAGCAGCACGTAAATCAGTTGCGGCTACTTCAGCTCCTTGAAGCTGGGATTCTCCGTTGATGATAACAGAACGACCTTCAATTTTAATGTCACCGTTCATGCGTCGGAATTCCTCGACGTGCATGAAGCGATTTTCAAATACAGTTTCCGTAATCATACTTGTGCCTTTTGCACGAAGTAATAATGCCATCATTTGTGATTGCATATCAGTTGGGAAACCAGGATGTGGCATTGTTTTGATATCCACAGCATGTAATTGATCTGGACCAATGACACGTAAACCATCTTGTTCTTCAATGATGGTAACGCCCATTTCTTCCATTTTTGCAACTAATGAGCTGAGGTGTTCTGGTACTGCGCCTTGAACAAGAACATTACCGCCTGTAATTGCAGCTGCCACCATGAATGTGCCTGCTTCAATGCGATCAGGGATAATACTGTGAGTTGCTCCATGCAATTCTTTTACACCTTCGATGCGAATTGTACCAGTACCTGCGCCTCTAACGTTAGCTCCCATTGCATTAAGGAAGTTGGCTAGATCAACGATTTCCGGTTCTTTCGCACAGTTTTCAATAGTCGTCATTCCGTCTGCTAATGTAGCAGCCATCATGATGTTTTCAGTAGCTCCCACACTTGGGAAATCCATATATACTTTTGCACCACGAAGTCTACCATTGACCTCGGCATCGATATATCCATTTCCAACTTTCACAATTGCACCCATTGCTTCGAATCCTTTTAAATGCTGGTCAATCGGTCTTGAGCCAATTGCACAGCCGCCAGGAAGAGCAACTCTCGCATGGCCATTGCGTGCAAGCAATGATCCCATGACTAGTACAGATGCGCGCATTTTTCGAACATATTCAAAAGGTGCTTCCGTTTTTAGCTCTCTTGATGCATCAACAACGATTTGATTGTTTGCAAACGTAACGTCTGCATTTAAATAACGCAATACCTCATTAATCGTATACACATCTGAGAGCGTGGGTACTTCATTTATTACACTTTTTCCATTACTTGCTAATAAGGATGCAGCGATTACTGGCAAAACGGCGTTCTTTGCGCCTTCTACTTTGACTGTGCCGTTTAGCTTACGACCGCCGCGGACGATGATTTTTTCCAAGGTATTCCCCTCCGCGTCCCATTTTCTATATATTCATATTCATTCATTACAATTGGTGTTCCATCTCGAATGTGTTAAAAGAACCCAATCTTATTACATTCATACCTTTTTTGTGAGAAAGTACATTCACACTGCTGTAGTATATGCAAACCACCGGGCAAGTGTCTCTATTCTGATGTGATGAACCCAATTAGGTCGATCAAACTTTGTTTTTTAAATAATAGGCTAGCTCGTTGCTAAACGGGCATATCCTCATTGTTTTAAGGCTTCATTTTTTTTACAAAACCAATTTACATCATATCACTTAAGCATTCGCTGGCACAAGTGAAAAATGTGGGATTTTCGCACAAATTGTCGAAAAAGTTTAGGTCGTTTGTAGCAATGTTTTCACACGAAAATTTTACATAACTCACATAGTACATGTTATACGTAAGGAACTTTGTTTTTTTGAGGGTTTGTCTTCTTTTTTAGACAGTTTACATATGTGGATAACTATCTTGAAAAAGTAAGTACTTTTGATGACATTTCTAGAAGGGACTAACTTGCGGGCCACCGCTTGGGGTGATTCTTCCGTGAAAATCATCAACTTGGGTTCCTTCGTATTCTACTTCCAGCAAAAACCAATGTATTTTTCTATACCATTGGTATACTAAGGAATGTTTTTAAAAAAAGCATCATGACTCGTACTCTTATTTGATTTCCTCTCCTTACTTACATTTTTTCCGGATGTATCACGCAGGATACGTGGAAAGTAGTGGAGAGAACAGATGAAAACTACTTCGAATACTTTTACCTTAAACTTCTTGCATATATTATTCATTCATAAAGGACAAAGTAACAGTTAATTTAAGATAGTAGGTAATTGTTGTGACCAAAGAAGATAATCTAAGAAAAAATTGCTGACGGTCGATCCAATTGCAATCGTCACAAGAACGAGAAGAACGCGCACCTGAAAAATATGATTTGGCTTTACCAAATGCTCATATCGAATACTTTGCAGCGCCCACCATGTAACTGCAATAAAAATTAAATGTGAAATAATACTTATAAGTGCTTGATACCCAAAACCTGCTAACATAAACCCACTCCTTGAACTTTATTCAGCAGCAATTCCCCTTCAACAAGTGGGAAATGATGCAAAAAAGCATTCAAAATCCAGCCAGGGTTTAAACCCTCACTGAATAAAGATAAGCCTCCGGCGGATGCCACAGATTTATAAAGGAAGTATTTCGAGAAGCTCGAAAAAATCTGGGCGAAAATACGCCAAGGCGCATTTGATTATAAAAAAAGGAAATATGTATGAAACACACACCTATACATTTTAGCATTTTCTGTGACAGAAGTCCTCAAATACAAGCCTACAAAAAGCTACAATAATAAACACCAAAACAAAAGAAGAGGCATTGGACTAACCTAAAATAGTGAGACAATATAAAACACCTCCAAAATGGCAATACTTGAGATAAGTATTGTGACAT
>NZ_JBPFDQ010000135.1:0-9137 GCF_059415045.1 Ferdinandcohnia sp. SAFN-114
TCAATGAATACATGATCAGCGCTTAATAAGTCCTTATCTGTAATCTCTTTTAAAATACGATAGAAGATCTGTTCAAATAAATCTGTATCCTTAAAACGACGTTCATAATTTTTACCGAAGGTAGAAAAGTGAGGAACATTTGTGTGAAAACTAAAACCCAAAAACCAACGGTAAGCTACATTCGTTTCAATTTCCTTTATTGTTTGCCGCATTGAACGTATACCAAATACATACTGAATAAATGTCATTTTAATTAGCACAACTGGATCAATACTTGGACGGCCTAATGTTGAATAAAGTTTTTCAACTAATGGGTATATGAAGGAGAAATCAATAGCTGCTTCAAGCTTTCTCACAAGATGATCTTGCGGTACGACTTGATCTATTGTAATCATTTCCAATTGTTCTCTATCTAAGTTATTATTTCTCGACATCATTTTCCCATCACCCCTAATATTCTCTATAAATATTGTAAATTAAAAAAGACTGTAGGCAAACTCGAAATTTATCGAGTTTGTCTACAGTCTGAGAGAGCCCAAGGGCTCTCTCTAATTATGCTTTAATTTTCAGATTGTGTTCCGTATGCAGAGTTGCGATTATGCCGTAGAATGCATAGTAGAAGGATTCGGGTGCAATTAAGCGAAAATGATCAACTTCATCAGTGTTGAAATTCAGGGCGTTTTCTAACAGACGATAGGTGGAGTACGCATAAAAGCAAAAATATACATAATCAAACTTCGGCATTTTCTCATATATAATAGCAATTTCTTCCTTATATAAATCAATATTAGCTGTTGCTTCGTCAATTATTGTTTTTAAATCTTCTAGTCCAGCTTCAAGGATTAGATCATTCTTTTCGATTTTTATTGTAGCCATTTTTATACCTCCATTATGATTATCTACCCCCATTAGACCATTTTTTAAAACGTTTTGTTATGATATGAATCACTCTTATTCCATACGGATAAATTCTTATTTTTCATCTAGAAAATCTTTAACAATCACATTAAATTTTTCACTATGTTCCCAAAACATCATATGACCTCCAAGAACCTTTACTTGAGATTCTGGTGTTAATTGTTTTGTATACTTTACGGCAATATCCGCCCAGTGCTCTGCAACAAAGGTTAAGGTAGGAACGGCTTTACTAGCTTGTTTGGCTTCCTCTCGATAATCCGAAAACATACCAGAGGCAAATAAATTACCAGCGATGTAATATGGGGTTTTCAAAGATTGCTCTACTAACCATGTTAGCTCATCTTTCTCAAGTTCTCTCTGCACCATTACTTGGGTAATATAACTGGTTATGAAATCTCTGTGTCCTGTTGGATTACGTAAATAACCGTTATAGATTGCTGCAATATCATCTAATTTTCCTTCAACCCACACTTCTTCATTTACTGATAAAGATTTAGGTGGCATATCCACAAGTATTATAGATTTAATGTTTTCTGAACTATTTTGCTTCAAATATTCCCAAACTGTGAAACAACCAAACGACCATCCTACTATAGTTGCATTTTTCACATCCAAAGCTTGCAAAACCGTCGCTAAATCAGATCCGTGTGTGACATAATCATTTCCATGAGGAGTAATAGTTGATCTTCCGTGGCTCCTTGGATCAATCACAATTACTCGGTTGGTTTTTGAAAAATACTCAACTTGCTTATTAAAAACCTCTGTCGTAAAAGTAAAACCTGGAATGAAAACAATAGCTTCCCCTTCTCCTACATCTTGTACAAACAATTCGACCCCTGGATTGACTTCAATATATTTCCCTTCATTAAAACCCATCATAACTCCCCCTATATTAAGCTTTTAAACACTATATTCATTGTTTCTGATCTAAATTCCTTTTATATTGTTAATCAAAAAATACCAAATAGAAAAGCCTTCGAATATTTTCGAAGACTTAACTGTTACTATTTTTTACAGCTTATTTTACTGCTAGTACTGCCTTTTTTGAGTATTGCTTTCCTGGATGATGGGCAGGCAACTGGCTCCCACGTCCAAACAGGCTTTCTCTTAATGTGTCACCTTCGTATTCTTTCCGTACAAGACCTCTTTCCTGTAATACTGGTACAACTAGCTCTATAAAATCTTTAAATGTTCCAGGTGTAATTGCGTAAGCAATGTTAAATCCATCGACTCCGGTCTCTTCCACCCAACTCACTAAATCATCAGCTACCTGTTCGGGACTTCCAACAGTCACAGGACCAAGGCCGCCAATTCCGGTGTATTTCTTTATCTCATCAATCGTCCATTTTTTATCAGAATCGATTTTTGTAAAGTTCTCAACGGTCGATTGAATCGCATCATTTTTCACATACTTTAAATTTTCATCTGGACTATACTCTGAAAAGTCGATTCCAGTCCAGCCACCTAGAAGTGCTAATGCCCCTTCATAGCTTACGTGTTTTTGATACTCATTGTATTTATCTTGTGCTTCTTCTGCTGTTTGACCAACGATTGGAGTAATACAAGCAAGTATTTTTATTTCCTCTGGTGCTCTGCCAGCCTTGATTGCTTCTTCACGTAGTTTCTTGACGGAATGCTTAGCTGCATTTTTAGTCGGTGCCCCAATAAAAATTAATTCCGCATGTTTACCAGCAAAAGCCCGCCCCTTACTAGAAGTTCCGGCTTGGTAAAGGACTGGTGTTCGTTGTGGAGAAGGTTCGCAAAGGTGAGCACCTGGAACCTTATAATACTTACCTTCATGATTGATATCGTGAACCTTACTTGGATCTGCAAAAATTCGATTCTGTTTGTCTAGTAAAACTGCATCATCCTCCCAACTTCCTTCCCATAATTTATAGCAGACTTCTAAGTATTCATCGGCAATATCATAGCGCTCATCGTGTTTAATTTGATCTTCCAAGCCCATATTCACAGCGGCACTTTTTAAATATGAAGTTACAATATTCCAGCCTACACGCCCTTTTGTAATATGATCGAGCGTCGACATCCTGCGAGCAAATGTATATGGATGCTCATGAGTAACAGATGCAGTAACCCCAAATCCTAAATGTTTCGTCACCGCTGACATTAACGGTACAACAAGGGATGGATCATTGACAGGTGTTTGTGTACCTTGGCGGATTGCAGCATCTCTTGAACCTTGATACACATCGTATGGCCCTAGTACATCTGCTAGAAATATAGCATCGAATCTACCCTTTTCTAAAAGCTTCGCGAGTTCAATCCAATACTCGCTGTCTTTATAACGATGGGATTGATCCTCTGGATGTGTCCATAGACCTGGGGATTGATGTCCCACACAATTCATATCAAACGCATTTAAATAAATTCTTTTCTTCGTCATTTTAATTAACTCCTCTTCCATTAATTTTTCAAGGCAAAGTCTTTTTTCTTATTTACTGTTTCAATAAAGTAATAAAGCTCTTTTTTCAATCTCACTAACACATTCTCGTCCGTTATTGGGTTGACTACTTGTGTTTTATCGATATGGCAATCTTGGAAGTACACTCCTTGTTGGCTTTGCCCCTTTAATGCAGCCAATAATGGTTTGAGGCTGAACTCAATCGCAAGTAAGTGGGCTGGGCTTCCACCTGTCATGATTGGTAATACTGTTTTCTGCGACAGCACATCTTGGGGAAGCAAATCTAGTACTGCCTTCAAAATCCCAGTGTAGGCTGCCTTGTATACGGGCGATCCTACAATCACTCCCTCAGCCCCTTGAAGGAGTAAAGTCAGATCCTTAAGTGCAGGACTATCAAACCTCAGATTAAAAATGTCCTCAAATGGAATATCTCTAACAGATACATATGTGACCGAGAAACCCTCTTGTTTCAGCTTTTTTCCAACATACTGTAGGACTAAATCCGTTCTTGAACTTTCAGACGGACTTCCTGATAAAATTACGATTTCACTCATTTTAATCATCCTTCCACTTGTGTCTTCTTTTTTTATTTAAATGAGTTTAACTTCGGATTATTTGTAAAGAATCCCCTCTTTTCCAAGAAAAAAACGAATAAAAAAGGCATCTTTATCTAAAGCGTCTTTTTTGGACGCTTTGAAAATAAAGATGCCTTTAGTCGTCTAATCGGCACGTTATTTACTTAGTTTTAGTTTGGGTTGATGTGGATTTTTGCAAGGAAAAACGCTTCTTTTCTGTTGCATCGATTTGGGTAATTTCCCCATTGTGAACCGTGATCACAATAGATCCAAAATCCAATTTCTCCAAGGTAGATAAAATATGCTTTACCTTTGATTCATCAAGCTGCGCCATACAACTCCCCCTTGTTCAAGATGTATATGATTCATTGCCATTGGTTGACCAGTATGGCAATCAGTTCTGCGGCTAAAAAATCAAATGCGCCTTGGCGTATTTGCGCCAGATTTTAGGCCCACATGATGTGGGTCATAAAGACGTTGCCACAGGACGTGGCGTTCTTAGTCTTTGATCTTACTGCTCGAAAATTTCCTTTGAAAAATCGCGGCATCCGCCGGAGGCTTTATTTTTATCAGTAGAAGTATGACTTTTACTGATAAAAATTAAAAAGCCCTCTTCTAATAAGAAGAGGGCATACGTGATTCGTTTCATACGCTCTTCTTATCTTTCAAGCTTTACGCTTGCTGGAATTGGCACAGTACAATTGTCTGTTGCCGAGGCTTCGATGGGCCAGTCCCTCCACCTCTCTGGATAAGAATAAAATGGTAATTTAGTTGTTGATATATAAATTACACGGAATTTTTGTTTCTGTCAATCGATTTCAGTGAAAATTTTTAAAAGGTAGAAATTTTAGTTATTTTGTCATGGTTATTATCGGTCCTTTAAGGATTAGGCGGTAAATATACCTTTAAAAAAGGTTTATGTTAGGACTTTTGTATATACTTGGAAAAAGTTGATTTAAAATCGCTTCTTTTGATATGACTTTTGGAAATCATAGGAAAAACCTGCATTATACCATTCGGTGTAAACCCACAAAAAAGACCTCGAACCATTATATATTTCGCGGTCACCGTTTATGATATTTTATTAATTTCGTAGTAATCGTTCGAGCTCAGCTTTTTCTTCAGTGGACAATATTCTCTCAGCCAATGGAAAAAGCATATTTTCTTCCTTCGCGAAGTGCTGTGTTAAGGTTGCGTACGCTTGGACTGCGTAAACTGTAATAGTTTGTGCATCATATTCATCCATGTCCTCTCCCACTAGAGCAGCCTCATCAAGGAAATCTCGTAAATGCTTTTCCGCTTTACGATGCTCATATTCCATTGTACCGATGGTTTGATCTTTATCACCAAGACGACGGTCCATCATTGGGAACAGTCCTTCATCCTCACGTTTTGAATGTGCATTAAGCTCAATATTAAATGATGAAATCTGCTTGTATAATTCTGAAAACAGTTCAAGCACTTTGGGACCAGATTTGTATTCTATTTCTTCCGCAATCTCATAGAAACGATTCATCATTGCCCTCAATGACTCGTGCTCATCCTTTAATTTTTGCAGCGGAGGACTAAGTAGCTTCACATTTTGATCCTCTATCAACATTCAACTTCACCCCTTCACCAGTCATATGTCACCTTCCTATAGCATACGATAATTGCTCAAAAATTTTAGTGATAGGAATCACTAGGTCGAAGCCCCTAACAAACAATGTCCTATATGATGCTTGATGATGATAGATATAATAAACCAAGTAGGCAATCAACTAACGGAAAAAGTTGTCTCTACGATATAGGACTAAGTTTTGTAGATATAGGACTAAACGTAAGATCTATCGGACGGAGTTTAAAGGATTTAGGACAAATATCTCAATATATCGTACATAACCATCCATAGATTCAGCCATATAAAAAACCTTCCAAGCAATCGGAAGACAAATTATGTGCTTCAGCAAAGAATTACTATTTCTTTCTTTTTTCTCAGTTGCTTTGTAGTTCTTGAATCGCGTTTGGAATAACATATGTTTCTATTACCTGGTTTAAATAGTGGGACGCGGGACCTGTCCCTGTGTCCCTGGTAGGAGACCTGTGTCGCTCAATGATTTCTCATAATTCTCTCATTCTCTTTTAATTTTTGTACGGTACATTACAGGTATAAACGTTTTATGGGAGGATTTTAAGATGAAAATTGTTATTGTGCCTTCGGGTTTTAAGGAATGTTTAGATGCAGAGGAAGTTGCTTTGGCAATGGAACGGGGTGTGAGGCGCTTTGATACGTCAATTGATCCTGTAGTAATCCCCATGGTTGATGGTGGGGAAGGATTTGTAAAGACTATTATTAGCATTAAAGGTGGAGATTTAATTTATAAAAAGGTAACTGGACCAGTCGGGAAAAAAATCAGTAGTTATTTTGGCGTTTATGAAGAAAGTGGTAGACGTTTCGCTGTGATTGAAATGGCAGCTGTAGCTGGGTTGAAGCTAGTGCCTCGTAATCAACGAAATCCATTAAGAACTACTACCTATGGAGTTGGAGAATTAATAATTGCTGCACTTGATTTCGGTGTCGATCATATCTTAATTGGCTGTGGAGATTCAGGTACTTCTGATGGAGGTGCAGGGATGGCACAGGCGTTGGGGGTTCAGTTTTTAAATAAGGAGCAACAACTCGTCCATATCATGGGAGGCGAGGATTTATTGGAAGTCGACTCACTCAGAACCACGAATATAGATAGTCGATTAAAGTATGTCACCATCGATGTAGCATGCAACTGGAAGAACGTATTATGCGGAGAAAAAGGAGTAGCACGAATATTTGGTCCCCAAAAAGGCGCTACTTCAGAGCAGGTTGAGGTCTTATCAACAGCGCTTGAAAATTATGCAACTGTCATTGAAGATGCAACAGGATTGAATGTTCGCTCACTACCAGGTAGCGGTGCATCTGGAGGTTTGGGTACGGGATTACTCGCATTTACAAATGCAACATTACATCCACGATTCGATATCATTATGAATTTTATTAATATTGAGGAAGCAATTTCAAATGCTGATATCGTTTTTACTGCTGAGGGGAGTTTAGATTTTCAAACTCCTAACGGAAAAATCCCGGCCGAAGTAGCCCGGATTGCGAAAAAGAATGATATACCTGTTATTGCTATTACAGGAACTATCGGAAAAGGAGCGAAACTTAACTATAACGCAGGTATAGACGCTTATAGCAGTATTATTAAAAGACCTGTTTCCTTGGAGTTAGCCATGAAAAAAGCACCGAAATGGATAGAGGAAAGTACGGAGTCTGCATTACGAAAAATCGCAATTGGTTGGGGAATGGCAAACAAAAACCTGTTAAAGAAAGTGTCTATTTAACATGATTACGGGATTGGAGAAACAAATTGAAAAGAGTCAACCATTAAAATCTGCGGTCCTGCCCATTTCAAAGCCGCTTGCTCTCGTTGTTTTACATGTTCTCTTCTTGGCAGGTATTGTCTTTATCGATGGTTTGGATTATCGCTCAAAGATTGCTTTATTTACTTTTTTATCTGCAATGACATTATGGGTTACTACAAAAATTCCAGCTGGCTTTGTTGCTATTTCACTGATCGTGTTCACCATTCTCATGAATGCCGGAGAACCGAATTTATTATATGAATCACTCTCTGAAAAAGTAGTATGGTTAATGATCGGATCTTTTATTATAGGTGAAGCAGTCAAAGAATCTGGATTAGCAGATCGAGTCACCCTGATGCTGTTGAGCAAATCGAAAGATAAAGGAAAAGTTCTAGCTGGGGTGAGTTCCATTTTGTTCGCATCCGCATTTTTTATACCGTCTACTTCCGGTCGGGCAGCATTATCTATGCCAATTATCAATCAGTTAAACCAAAAATATACGAAAAAAGAACAAAGTGTGTTTGCATTGTTAGCTCCCATCATTATTTTAATGAGCACGTCCGCCACCCTAATTGGAGCTGGATCTCATTTAATCGGAATTGGATTACTTGAAACCACCGTTCATCAATCCATTTCCTTTATCCAATGGTTCATATGGGGGCTTCCCTTTGCTTTGGTTATGACAACCCTTTCGTTCTTTACTGTGAAATGGCTCCTATGGCCAAGGGATGAATTAAGAGTGTTGAAAAACACTCAATCTGTTGAAACATCTTTATTGAAGAAACAGATGAATAGAACGGAAAAAAAGACCTTGATCTTGATGATTTTTTTAATAATCGGATGGATGACAGAAAGTGTACATGGCTATGATATTGCTTTTATTACGATGGTAGGTGCCATCTTAGTGATGACGCCCAATTATGGAATCATTAACTGGAAACAAGGAATAAAGTCAGTTTCGTGGAATTTGATTTTATTTGTTGCAGCAGCCGCTGCCCTAGGAAAGATGTTGGTTGAAACAGGTGTCGTGAAATGGCTGGAAAAGGAAATACTGAGCTTTCTGCATTTGTTTACAGTTGCTCCAGAGTGGTTAATTGTTTTGGTCATTTTAGTCGCAACAGTTTCAAGCCATTTATATATTACTTCACATACCACACGGGCCATCGTGTTTATCCCGGGATTATTATTATTTAGTGAAACAATTGGAGTAAACCCTTCAGCGGTTGTGTTTTTAAGTTTAATAGGGATGAACTACTGTGTGACATTTCCCGTCAGTTCAAAAGCATTACTTCTCTTTTATGAAGATGAAGGAAATTCATATGACGCTAAAAACCTATTAAAAATTAGTGCAATATTAATGCCAGTCTATATCCTTGTCATGATGACATTCTATTTCTCCTACTGGCAATGGACTGGACTACAATTGTAGTTGGGACAGAGGTTGACTGTCCCTTTTATCCATTCAAAGAGACTGTCTGTAAAAAAATAATGGGACACGGTACCTGTCACCGTGTCCCATTTTGGTGTTGCTTATTAGCAAATCTCACAATGGGCTTAGCGAATAATGTTTCCTCCAAAATGCAATAATCTTCATCGCATCCCCCCACCTTTACCCCAAAAATAGAAAACTCCGCACAAACAATATTGACTTTTAACAATACATCTATTATGGTTATATACATAACTATATAACCATTTATGTATATAACTTATATATTACGAATAGTAGGCGATTATTATGCAAAAACCATTTGTTCAAGACAAACCTGTAAAAAGACAAAAAAGTATAAACCAATTGGACAGAAAAGTCTAAACTTCCTCTTCTTGAGAAATTTCGAGACAAA